>CABPCX010000118.1 GCA_902406135.1 uncultured Eubacteriales bacterium | reverse complement strand
AAAATCGAATGACACATCTTGAGATACCCAACAATATCTTTAACTAAGGGAAACCGGCTTAGGCTGTCCAGACCTTTCTTTATGGCCTGACCTTTCTACAATACTGGGAACCGAGATTTCTCAGCTTATGGAAGGAGAGATAGTACCCAATAAGCCTGACAACGGAAATATGCTCAAGGTAAAATTTTATGTATGTCCTGACTGCGGCAACATTCTTTTCAGCAGCGGCAGTGCTTCTGTTTTCTGCTGCGGCAAAAAGCTTGAAGCCCTGAAACCTTCCGACAAAACCGTAAAATTTGAAGCTGAACTTTCCGACACCGAATACTATATTACTTTGGAGCACGAAATGACAAAAGAGCATTATATTTCTTTTGCCGCCCTTGTAAAAAGCGACAGAGTATATTTACTCCGACTTTATCCTGAGCAGAATCCTTCCTTCAGGCTTCCTGCCATAAGAGGCGCAAGGCTGGTACTCTACTGTGTTAAAGACGGACTTATGCAGTTTAACAAAATAATGTGACAGACAGGTCTGTCCGCAGAAATAAATATAATTATCCGTACATAATAATATCCCGTGTATCAAGCCTTAACAAGCGGCCCATACACGGGATATTTTATTTTTACACTGTTTTATTATTTTATTGTTTTCCTGTCAGTTTTACTGCTTTATTAAAGAAATCCACACTTCCGAAATTTCCTGATTTCAGCACAACCCTTATATCTCTTCTTTGGGTCGGCGTCATTACGGGAACACCGGGGTCAACCGACTTTCCTATTATATATGAATTGAATCCGAGGTTTTTCATAACAGCTCCGGAGGTTTCTCCTCCCGCAACTATTATCCTCGTATATCCGTTCATTAGAGCAACTTCTGCCAGCTCTGCCATGGCGTTTTCAAGACTTTCGGATATTTCCTTGGCGCCATGTCTCTGATTGTATTTTACATTTTCAGGGGTATCTGAGCTGTATACTATGACGGTTTCATCTCCGTATTCATTTACGAAATTCCATAAATCTCCTACTGTCTGTTTCTCGTAAAGGAGACGTATGGCATCTATTTTAAAGGATTTTCCGCCATCATCAATAAATTTCTCTATCTGTCCCCTTGTTGCCGCAGAACAGCTTCCCGCAAGTATAAGCGCCTTTCCTTCTGTACCGTCGGAAATTTCTTCTTCCAGGTCATTCTCCTTTGACATTTTCGCAAGATGCTCTATTATCCCTGAGCCGCCCGTCAAAAACTTAAGATTACCGAAAAGCTCAGTTATCCTTTCAGCGTCTTCTTCCTCTGCATAGTCTGGAACTATAAAATATTTTCCGTATATGCTTTCAAAGGCGTTGAGCCTGTTCCATATTTCCTCGTCTTCTTCCTGCATTTCCTCTAAGTCAACATTTATACAGGGATATCTGCACTGAGGCCTCATAAGCTCACAGATTTCGCTTTCCCACATGGGGTTTACAGGATGGTTTTTCATGGGACTTTCATCAAGGGGCACTCCGTCAACATAAAGTCTGCCTCTTATTACAGTACGTTTATTCACCGGAAGTGCCGGACATAATATGGTCTTTGTTTCTCCAAGTTCATCCATTATGGCCTTCGCAACCGGCCCGATATTGCCCCTTGGAGTTGAATCAAAGGTTGAGCAGTATTTGAAATAAAACTGTCTGGCACCTATGCTTTGCAAATATTTAAGCGCATCAAGAGCGTATTTTATGGCTTCTTCCCTGTTGATGCTCCTTATTTTAAGAGCTATAACAACCGCTCTTATGTCATCGTCCAAAACCGTTCCTTCTTCAGGTATGCCGTTATATAAAACTGTTTTAAGTCCGCCCTTTTCAAAAAATGATGCCGCGTCAGATGCTCCGGTAAAGTCATCAGCTATACATCCCCAAAGTATGCCACTGTCCATCTCGCACCTCCAAATCTTATTAATGTATGTTTCACTATTATATTATCTCACAGTTATTTAAATAAAAAGTTCGTTTTTCTTTCTTCCTTCAAAAGCCTTTTCCATCTTCTTTGCAACGGCACCAATCATATCCGCATTAAGTGCTCTGGCATTTTTAGGACAGACTGAAACACATCTCATACATGATATACACATATCCACATTAGTTTCTGAAGGATTATTTACCGGTATGGCATTTACTGGACACTTAGCCGCACACAGTCCGCATTTTATGCACTCGCTTGATCCTTTGGGTTTAAATGGCACTCCGTTATAAACAACAAAGGGCTTATTTCCCGGTACAGCAGGACTTTTTTCTGCTTTGCCCTCTGCAAGTTTTTCTTTTATTTTTTCGGCAAATTCCTTTAATTCTTTTTCATCTTCTTTGTCAGGTCTTCCGGCTGCAAACTGTCTCATTATTGAGTGCTCAGCTACGGCTGTCACAGCTGCCATACACTTAAATCCTGCTTCTTCAACAGCTTCCTTAAGCTCAAGAAGAGTATCGTCATAGGCTCTGTTTCCGTATACTACTACAGCAACAGCCTTTGCTCCCTGTCCTTTTATCATTTTCAGTCTTTCAACTGCCACAGCAGGTACTCGTCCACCAAATGAAGGTACTGCTATAATACATATGTCTTTTTCATTTAAACTGTATTCATCAAATTTCTTTCCGTATTCGCATAAATCTATAGTTTCGGCTGTTTCGGAAAAACCTTCTGCCAGTATGTCAGAAACCTTTTTTGTGCCTCCTGTGGGGCTGAAATAAATTTTGTAAACACCCATTTTAAACACTTCCTTTTTATAAGATTACATAATGTTTTCCAATTTAATTATAGACTGCCATAAACTGCATTTCAACTTAGTTTCCATTAAAATGATTTTTACTATTTAAAAAGCCTCCAGGAAAAACCTGAAGGCATAAAGTTCATATTTATTTTATGGCAGATATTTCAAACAAAGGTGTCACAGAATAAAGAAGCTTTTCCCATTCTTTATAAAGCCCGCTTCCGGCGTCTTCGTCTATTTCAATATCAGTAAACCCTATATTTTTTAATACCTCTATATCCCACTCGGGCCTTTTAATATTCGAAAGAGGAAGGTCGTCAAATATTTCCGTGTCATCATCATATACCTTAAACTCTTTTCCATAGATTTCAAAGTATTTTTTCTCATTTTCACGGACAGCTTTCATCATATCCTCATCATAAAAAGGAAGGTGCCAGTTAGCATCATATATAATAAGCTGGCCTCCTTTTTTTAGTTTATCATAAAAGCCTCTGTATGTTTTTTCAGGCTCTCTGAAAGTCCAAGTCACATTTCTGCTTATTATAAGGTCAAATTCATCATCTTCAAACTCAAGGGCTCCTGCGTCCATAATTTTGAATTCCGGTTTGACGCCAAGTCTGTCGGCATTTATGGCGGCATATCTCAGCATATCTGCCGAGCGGTCTATGCCTGTAACTCTATGACCTTCTTCGGAAAGTATACATGAAAAAAATCCCGGTCCGCAGCCTATGTCCAGCACCCTAAGGCTTCCTGAGCCTTTAAGTCTTTTCCTTATGCGTTCCTTCCATAAATTTTTTCTTTCGTCATTAAGTTCTTCCGAAACATACTCGCCGTAAAAACTGCCGTCTTCCCAAAATTCTTTGTTTTTATCTGTCATCGTCTTATCCTCTGTCTAAAAATTCTTTTTTTGGTATGGTAAGGACTGAGTCCAAAAGTTTTTTTGTTATATCACTTGAAGGATTTGAAAGCACCTCTGACGTGTCCCCTTCTTCCGCTATCGTCCCGTTATGCATAACGGCTATCCTGTCACAAAACGCCGCCGTCAGCGGTATATCATGGGTAATAAAAAGCATCGATGTTTTTTTATCCTCTTTAAGTTTTTTAAGCAAATCTATTATCTGGGCCTGTATAAGCACGTCAAGGGCGCTGGTAGCCTCATCACATATTATAAGCTTTGGAGAACATATCAAAGCCCTGGCTATAGCCGCTCTCTGGCATTCTCCTCCGCTCAGTCTTGATATTTTTACATTCTCATATTCTTTTTTCAGGCCGACATATTCTATAAGTTCAACGGCTTTTTCTCTGAGCTCATTTTTGCTCCACAGCCCGTATGACTGGGCTCCCTGCATTATGCCCGTTACAAGGGTATCCCTTGGGTCAAAAGAATCCTGTGGATTTTGGAATATCGTCTGAAGGTCCTTTCCCACAGGTTTAAGATATGTCCTGCCGCTTATTTTTCTGCCTTCAAAAAATATTTCTCCGCTGTCTTCCTTTATGAGTCTTGCGATTATTCCTGCTGTTGTACTTTTTCCGCAGCCGCTTTCGCCCACAAGCCCAAGACTCTCTCCGCTGTTTATCTCAAAGGAAATGTTATTCAAAGCCGCTACGGAAGTTTTGCCTCTTGAAAACTTTTTTGATATATTTCTTACTTCAAGCAGAGCCATGAACTACACCTCTTTTTTCACAAAATGTCTGCATCCCACCAAATGTCCCGGTGATACACTGCCGTATTCAAATTCAAATCCGCTGCACATTTCAGTTTTTGACGGACATCTTGCCTCAAAGGGACATCCCGTAAGCTCCTCGGTAAATGCAGGCGGTATTCCGTCCAGTCCTTTAGATATGTTTCCGCTTAAGTCAGGCACAGCTTCTATCAATGCCTTTGTATACGGATGGCTTGGATTTTTAAGCAGCTCGTCCTTTGGCGCATACTCAACTATCCTTCCTCCATACATTACGGCTATGGTATCTGCCAACGCCGCCACAACTCCCATATTGTGCGATATAAGCACACAGGATATGCCAAAATTTCCCTTTAAATTTTTCAGCTGGTTTACTACCTCCAGCTGAGATGTAACATCAAGGGCACTGGTAGGTTCGTCACCAAGAAGAAGCTCGGGAGCGTTTACTATTGCAGACGCTATAAAAACTCTCTGGCACATTCCTCCGCTGAGCTCGAAGGGATAGGATTTTAATATTCTTTCGGTATCATCGAGCATAAGTCTCTCCATTATCTCCGAAGCCCTTTTGTCCGATTCTTTTCTGCTTATTTTTTGTCCGTGGACCCTTATTGTCTCATAAAATAATGATGAAACGGTTTTGGTTGGGTCTAAGGCAGCCGATGCATTCTGAGGTATCATTGCAATATTTGAGCCCCTTAACTTACGCATATCATTACTGCTAAGCTTGGTAAGCTCCGTATCTTTAAAGCGGATACTTCCGCATATACTGCTTCCTTTTGATTCGAGCATCATCAATGATTTAAGCAGAGTTGTTTTACCGCAGCCGCTTTCGCCCACTATTCCCAAAAACTCACCTTTTTCAAGTTTAAGGTTTATGTCTCTTACAATGGGTATGTTATCATAATACACATACAGATTATTTAATTCCAAAACCGTTTCAGCCATTTAAACCACTCTTGTCCTTATTGTTCTATATATACGTTTGCATCAAGCAGATAGTATTCAGAAGGATTTGTATGCAGTCCTTTAACCTTTGAGCTCATTACATAAATATATTTTGAGTGTCCTACAACTATAAATCCTGCGTCATCTATTATTTTCTGCTGAATTTCCTTGGCAAGCTCTGTCCTTCTTGCGGAGTCAAATTCTTCATCCAGCTCATTTATGAGGCTGTCCACTTCTTCATTTGAATATCCGCCGTAGTTGCTGCTTCCTCCTGTACGGAAAGCTATATCGGCAAAATACTGGGGGTCTCCTGTAGGCACCATAGTAAAGCTTACCATAAGCAGGTCAAAATCTCCTGTTTTCTGCTGTTCGCTGACAGACTCATATACTTCTGTCGTTATATTAATACCGATATTTTTTGCTGATGATGCTATCTCACTGCAGAACTTTGAAAGTTCAGCCTTTGTACTGTATGTAACAAGTCTGAGTGAAATATTTTTTCCGTTCAGTTCTCTTATTCCGTCACCGTCAGTGTCTTTAATTCCGGCTTCATCAAGAAGCGCATTAGCCCCTTCAATGTCATATTCATATCCGTCCGCACCGCCAAAATCCATAAAGTCAGGATACAGTCCCGTTGTAGATACGGAAGCGCCCTTATTAATTATATCTGCACATCCGTCTTTGTCTATGCACATACTTATAGCCTTCCTTACGGCCTTTTCCTTTAAAAATTCATTATCATAGTTTATAAATATTACCTGTCCCCTGGAACCTGCTACTCCGTCCACATTATAAAGCTCAGTATCAGAGAAAAGTTCAAGGCTTGTGGCAGGCATA
>CABPCX010000117.1 GCA_902406135.1 uncultured Eubacteriales bacterium | reverse complement strand
GGTTCAAGTCCCCTCGACTGCACCATTTATATGCGCGAATGGCTCAGTGGTAGAGCATCGCCTTGCCAAGGCGAGGGCCGCGAGTTCGAATCTCGTTTCGCGCTTTTAAAACAGGTTCAAGTCGTAAGGCTTGAACTTTTTTATTACACAGGAGGTGTATGCTTATGATAGTCGGCACTTGCGTAGTTACTCTGAGGATACCCTGGGCGCTTTCCCTTAAGGATAAGCGTATGGTTGTAAAAAGCCTTACGGAGAAGATGAAACACAAGTTCAACATATCAGTGGCGGAGGTCGATATGCAGGACGTCCACAGGACGGCTGTTATAGGATTTGCCTGTGTGACAAACAGTATGTCCCATGCGGACAGTATGGTGGATAACGTTGTCAGGTTCATGGAAAACAATACCGAGGCTGAAATCGAAGATGTTTTTAAAGAAATGTTGTAAAATTAGCCTTTTATTGAAAAAATTTTTAGAAAAAGAATTTGAATATCCACAGGATTATGGTATAATAAAGTGATTATGCGGTCAGATAGGATTGCAAAGGATATTTTAAGGAGGAAAATTTACAAATGAGTTCTCAGATTATTAGTAAAGAAGGAAATATAGTTAAAATCTCTTTCGAAGCTACACCCGAAAAATTAGAAGAAGGTATGAAATATTCATACAATAAGAATAAAAGCAAAATAGCTGTACCCGGATTCAGAAAAGGCAAAGTTCCCAGAAAAGTAGTAGAAGCTCAGTTCGGAGCAGAATTTTTATATGAAGACGCAGTAAACTGGGTTCTTAACGAAATATATCCTGAAGTTCTTGAAGAGCTTGCACTTCCTCAGATTGACGTTAAGGAAGTAAGCAAAGAAATCGGCGCTAAATTTGAGGCTGAAGTTACAGTAAGACCTGAAGTTAAGCTTGGACAGTACAAAGGAATCGAAGTAGAAGATTTCTCAGCTGAAGTTACAGAAGACGAAATCAAAGCTCATTTCGAAAAGATCCAGAACGACAATGCAAGACTTGTACCCGTTGAAGACAGAGCAGCTCAGATGGGAGATACAGTAACTATTTCTTATCTTGGAACAGTTGACGGAGTAGCATTCGACGGCGGCCAGAGCGACAGCTATGACCTTAAGTTAGGTTCAAAGACATTTATCGACACATTTGAAGAGCAGATCTGCGGACATTCAATCGGCGATAAATTTGATGTAAACGTAACATTCCCTGCTGAATATCATGCAGAAAATCTTAAGGGCAAAGCAGCTGTATTCGCTGTAGAGCTTAAGGGAATCACAATGAGCGAACTTCCCGAACTTAACGATGATTTTGCACAGGACGTTTCAGAATATGAAACATTCGATGAATATAAAGCAAAAGAAGTGGAAAAACTTACAAAGGAAAAAGAAAAGAAAGCAAGACAGAAAAAAGAAGACGCTATCATCGAGAAGGTTATCGCTAATGCAGAGATGGATGTTCCTGAAGTTATGTATGATAACAGAGTAAACGATCTTATAGCAGAGTATGAGCAGAATATGAAGATGCAGGGTATCACTCTTGAAGCATACTGCCAGTTCTCAGGACAGACAATCGACGACCTTAAGAATCAGCTTAAGCCCATGGCAAAGAACAGCGTAGATGCTAAGCTTGTTATCGACCAGATCGTTAAAGAAGAAGGCATCGAAGCAACTGATGAAGACGTTCAGGCTGAAATCAAGAAATATGCTGACCAGTATGGTATCGAAGCAGATAAGATTGCACAGTACTATGAAAACGATCCCGGATTCAGACAGGAAGTTGCTCTTCATAAAGCAATCGATCTTCTTTGTGATACAGCAGTTGTTAAAGCAGCTGAATAATAGTTTGTACTTTGAAAGGAGGCTGGGAATATGAGTTTAGTTCCTTATGTAATTGAACAGACAAATCATGGTGAACGTTCCTATGATATATACTCCAGACTTTTAAAAGACAGAATTATTTTCCTTGGCGAGGAAGTAAATGATGTTACAGCAAGCCTTGTTGTAGCGCAGCTTCTTTTCCTTGCCGCAGAAGATCCCGATAAAGATATTAATCTTTACATAAACAGCCCGGGCGGCTCGGTAACAGCCGGAATGGCTATTTATGACACAATGCAGTATATTAAACCCGATGTATCAACAATATGTATCGGAATGGCAGCAAGTATGGGAGCCTTCCTTCTTGCCGGAGGACAAAAGGGCAAACGTTTTGCGCTTCCCAATTCCGAAATAATGATCCATCAGCCTTCAGGCGGCGCAAGAGGTCAGGCGACAGAGATCCAGATAGTTGCCGAAAATATTTTAAAGACTAAGAAGAAACTCAATGAAATACTTGCGCAGAATACAGGCAAACCCTATGAACAGATTGTAAGAGATACAGAAAGAGATAATTATATGTCTGCTGAGGAAGCCCTTGAATACGGTCTTATCGATGCAGTAATTACAAAGCCTGTTCAGTAAATATGCTAAGCGTGCTTTACGGCACGCTTTAGCTTTTCAAAGCAATTTTCCAAAGAAAACAGGGAGATGAGTAAATGCCGGCAAAAACTGACGATAAAAAACAGCTTAGATGTTCTTTCTGCGGAAAACCGCAGGATCAGGTCAAGAAACTTATTGCGGGTAAAAATGTTTATATCTGTGACGAATGCGTTAAACTTTGCTCTGACATTATCTATGAAGAGTACGATCTGAATAATGAGGAAAGCGAAACTTCTTCTCTGCCTAAACCTGCGGAAATCAAAAAGATCCTTGATGATTATGTTATAGGACAGGAGGAGGCTAAAAAAGCCCTTTCTGTAGCCGTTTATAATCATTATAAGAGAATAATGTCAACTGACGGAAACAGCAATAAAGATGTTGAGCTTCAGAAAAGCAATATTCTTATAGTGGGACCTACTGGCGTAGGAAAGACACTTTTAGCCCAGACACTGGCACGTGTGCTTAATGTACCCTTTGCCATTGCCGACGCTACAACCCTTACTGAAGCCGGATATGTCGGTGAAGACGTTGAGAATATACTTCTCAAGCTTATACAGGCTGCTGACTATGACATCGAGCGTGCCGAAAGAGGTATCGTTTATATCGATGAAATAGATAAGATAACCAAGAAGTCGGAAAACGTTTCCATAACAAGGGACGTAAGCGGCGAAGGTGTTCAGCAGGCGCTTCTTAAGATTCTTGAAGGTACGGTTGCTTCGGTTCCTCCCCAGGGCGGAAGAAAGCATCCCCATCAGGAGCTTATACAGATCGACACAACAAATATTCTCTTTATATGCGGCGGAGCATTCTGCGGACTTGATAAAATAGTTCAGCAGAGAACAGGCGAAAAATCCATCGGATTTGGCGCTAAAGTCCAGACAAAGCATGATAATTCATTCGATGAGCTTATGAAGAAACTCCAGCCCCAGGACCTTCTCAAATTCGGTCTTATTCCCGAGTTTGTAGGACGTGTGCCTGTTGTTGTAACCCTTCAGAGCCTTGATGAAGATGCCCTTATACAGATTTTAAGCGAGCCTAAAAACGCTCTTTTAAAACAGTATAAATATCTTTTCGAGCTTGACGATGTTGAACTTGAGTTTACCGAAGGCGCTGTAAGAGCAATAGCTAAACAGGCCGTTGAAAGAGAAACGGGAGCCAGAGGACTCAGAGCCATAATCGAAAGCTTTATCAATGATATTATGTTTGATATCCCTTCGGATAACACCATTGAAAAATGTGTTATAACCGAAGATACGGTAAATAAGGTTTCAGGACCGGAAATAGTCCGTAACGAAAATAAGCTTCCCATTAAGGAAAGAAGAAAAACACAGGATAAAGATACCGCATAATATTCTGAAATAATTAAAGAAAGCTTAAAAACTCCGATGTTTGTACATCGGAGTTTTTTGTGTTATTATATAAATCAGTAATGAATTATGAGGTGATAAGTTTGACAAAAGAAAACGGACAAAGCCTTCCGCTTATTCCGCTCAATGGGATAGTTGTTTTTCCTAATATGATAACCAGTTTTCCCGTTGGAAGAGAAAAATCAGTGGCTGCGTTAAATAAGGCATCACGTGAATATAAAAACAGGGTAGTGCTTGCGGCACAGAAAAAAATAACCGAGGCAGAGCCTGAGCTTGATAATATATGCAGAGTAGGAGTTATAGCCAGTATAAAACAGACTTTGATGCTTCCGGGAAATGCTACTCACCTTATAGTTGAAGGAGTCACCAGAGTTGTAATTTCCGACATCGAAGACAACGGAAAATATCTTACGGCTGTTTATGAGGAAGTACCCCAGGATACAAAAGAAAAGTATGATGAGGTAACGGACGCCTATATGCGCATAGTGGCGGATACATTCAGCCAATACTATAAGATGACCGGAAGCAGCAGCGGACGGGAATCGGTGGCAAATGTGGTCAATGCCACAAAGCCCGGAAATCTTGCGGATATAATCTGTTCAGCGGTTACTATGCCTGTGGAGGAAAAGCAGAAATTCCTTGAAATGTTTGACCCGACACAGAGACTTAGATTTGTATTTGAAAAGCTCCAAAGCGAAATGAACATTCTTGAGCTCAAAAAGCAGATAGAGGCAAAAGTAAAGAAAAAGATGGAAAAAAGCCAGAGGGAGTATTATCTCCGTGAGGAATTAAAGGCTATCCATGAGGAGCTTGGAGACAGGGACGAAGTCCAGAATGAAATTGATAAATATATGGATATGCTCAACAGTAAAAATCCTCCCGAAAAGGTAAGGGATACAGCTGAAAGAGAAATAAAGCGTCTGGCGAGAATACCTGTAACCACACCTGAAGCCAGTGTGGCAAGAAACTATATAGAATATATACTTTCCCTGCCCTGGACCGAAAAAACAGAAGATAATAAAGATTTGAAAAAGGCAGAAGAAATACTTGAAAATGACCATTACGGCCTTAAGGACGTTAAGGAAAGAATTGTGGAGTATCTGGCCGTAAGAATGAATACCGAGGAAACAAATTCTACCATACTTTGTCTTGCGGGACCTCCTGGAGTGGGCAAAACTTCAATTGCCAAATCCATAGCGAGAGCCCTGGACAGAAAATATGTAAGAATGTCCCTTGGCGGCGTTAAAGACGAAGCAGAGATAAGGGGCCACAGAAAGACCTATGTGGGTGCAATGCCCGGAAGAATAGTATCTGCCATGAGACAGGCGGGAACAATAAATCCGCTTATGCTTCTTGATGAGGTGGATAAGCTGGCTTCATCATATCAGGGAGACCCTGCATCTGCTCTTCTTGAAGTACTTGATTCTGAGCAAAACAGCGCATTCAGAGATAACTATATAGAAGTGGATTATGACCTGTCAAAGGTGCTGTTTATATGTACGGCAAATGACGTATCAGCCATTCCGCCTGCCCTCAGAGACAGAATGGAGATAATCGAAATATCGGGATACACTGCCGAAGAAAAGAAACAGATAGCCATAAGACACCTTATTCCCAAGCAGATGAAGGAAAACGGTCTGAAAAAGAGCCAGCTGTCAATAGCTGAGTCAGCGGTGGAATCGGCCATAAACCTTTACTGCCGTGAAGCCGGAGTAAGAAAGCTTGAAAGAATTTTTGGCAAACTGTGCCGTATGGCCGTTAAGGAAATACTTATGGGCGAAAAGAAGTCTGTAAGGATAACAGCCAAGAATATAGAAAAATATCTCGGCAAACCTAAATATAAGCCTGATGCTGTAGTTGAAAGTCCTCAGGTAGGTCTCGTAAGAGGTCTTGCCTGGACAAGGGTAGGCGGAGAGACACTGCTTGTGGAAGTAAATACTATGAAAGGCAGTGGAAAGCTTGAGCTTACGGGAAATATGGGAGACGTTATGAAGGAATCGGCAAAGGTAGCGTTATCTTACATACGCTCCAGGTCCGATGAGTTTGGAATCCAAGAAAATTTCTATAAAGACACGGACATAAGCCTTCATATACCCGAAGGCGCCGTACCTAAGGACGGACCTTCGGCCGGAATAACCATGACAACGGCAATGGTATCGGCTCTGACAGGAAAACCTGTCAGAAACGATATAGCAATGACCGGCGAAGTCACCATAAGGGGAAGAGTCCTTGCCATAGGAGGACTTAATGAAAAAGTACTGGCAGCTAAGAGAGCAGGGGTTGTAAATATAATCGTACCCGAGGAAAATACTGCCGATGTCAGCGAAATGCCCGAAGAAATAAAAGACGGAGTAAACTT
>CABPCX010000116.1 GCA_902406135.1 uncultured Eubacteriales bacterium | reverse complement strand
GAGGTCCAAGGGACCCGAAAAACTGTCCAGCTTTACTGTCATATTATCCATAGCAAACCAGCCTTAAAAAAATACGCTTCCTACAGCATAGTAAAGAATATCTATTACCTGTCCTAAAATTCCGCTGAGTCCAAAGAAAAGCACCAGTAAAAATGCCATCTGGATTATTTTTTCATACTGGATAAATTTGAAGTAAGTGTTTGCAGGCATAACAACCGAAAGCACTTTAACACAGTCCATGGGCTCTACAGGTATTAAGTTGTATATTACAAGACAGCAGCAGAAATAAGTAATCTTCATAAAAAATACCGAAAGTAAATATATGTTTGATGTTAAAGCAGCTACAAACATAAAAACAAAGGCAAATATAAGATTTGCAACGGTAGGCGCTATGGCTGTCATAAGCACGCCCTTATTTCTGTTTTTATAGTACAAAGCGCTTGTTTCAACGGGCTTTCCCCATCCGAATCCGCAGGCCAGCATAAGTATCATTCCTATGGGCTCAAAATGATTCAAAGGATTTAATGTAAGCCTTTTCTTTTCTTTGGGAAGCTTGTCCCCAAGGGCTGTAGAAACTGCCGCTCTTGTAAATTCATGTATAGTTACCGCTACCATAATGGCGGGTATACCCATTAAAAATATAATTAATTCTTCCATGTGGCACCTCTTTTATGGTTTATTTTTGAAATCCAGATAATAATTATATCAGAAATAACATTAACCGTAAACATCATAAACATTAATGAAAGATTAACTTAATAATTGAATTATACACATTTTTTCTAAATAAAAACACAGACATCCACAGGATGTCTGTGTTTTCCCTCTGTTATCCACACCAGTCTGCCAAAAGCCTTTCCGCTACCGTTGCAAGTCCGGCTCTTTCCACGGATTCCGCAGTTATTATATCCGCTGTGGCAACGGTTTTTCCGTCTAACGTATATACCGCCTCTCCTGCCTTTGTTCCCTTTTCTACAGGGGCACATATATCTTCGTATATCTCATATGACAGTACAGGCTCACTGCCTCCCTTTGGAATAAGCGCCTTTATATCAGAGGCCATTTCAAGCATAACCGTCTCGTGTTCTCCTCTGCTAACTTCGGCCTCGCCTGCCGTATCGCCCTTATGTGCGCCCGTAACAACGGTATAGTTGGCATAGCCGTAATCCAAAAGTTTCATGGCCTCAGAGAACCGTGATTTATTGTCGGGCGCCGCCATTATAACTGCAATAAGTTCCATTCCGTTTTTATCGGCTGAAGCGGAAAGACAGTATTTTGCATTGCCGGTGCTTCCTGTTTTTAATCCGGTTGCTCCGTCATACCATCTTATAAGTTTGTTTGTATTTGTAAGCCCAAACTCACTGTCTCCACGCCTTGTACTGTGTGTTATGGTATCCTGCCAGGTAGTAGTATATTCCTTTACCTCGGGGAAATTATGTAATAACTCTCTGGACATAATGGCAATATCTGCCGCAGTTGTCAGGTGTCCTTCTTCATCAAGGCCGCAGGCATTTTTAAAGGTGGTGTTGTTCATTCCCAATTCCTTTGCCCTTGAATTCATCAGTTCAACAAATCCCTCTTCGCTTCCTCCTATGTATTCGGCCATGGCAACTGCCGCATCATTTGCCGACGCTATGGCAATACATTTTGTAAGTTCTTTTGCAGTCTGCTTTTCGCCTTCCTCAAGATATACTTGGGAACCTCCCATGGACGCCGCATGGGCGCTTACGGTGACGGTATCGTCAAAGGTTATCTTTCCGTCTCTCACCGCTTCATATATGAGAAGAAGGGCCATTATTTTAGTAATGCTCGCCGGAGGAAGTTGTTCATCACTGTTCTGTTCGTACAGTATGTCTCCGCCCGATACCTCTACCAGTATGGCGCTCTCACAGCTTAAGCCCAGGTCCGATATATTGCCATACTGCTCGGCCTTTGCGGACAAGGGCTGGAGGCAAAAGGCCGCCGCCAGTACTCCTGCCATTAGTTTTTTTAGTTTCATATCTTTTATCTCCCAAAAGATTCTCAATATTAGATTATTCCGTCATTTCAGCAATAGAACAAGATTATAAGGCATAATAAAGCATAATGAGGTCATTATATGTTGAAAATATTTAATATGGATATTATAATATACTGATAATTCTAACAGGAGGCCTTAATCGTGAATAAAAAGCTATTATTAATATTAAATCCATGTTCAGGCCAGAAAAAAGCCAACAGATATATTATAAATATTATATCTCTTTTTAATTCCAAAGGTTACGACTGTAATGTTCATATTACAAGATACGCCGGAGACGCAACAGAGTATGTAAAAAATAATGCATCAGGTCTTGACCTTGTGGTATGCATCGGCGGAGACGGCACCTTAAATGAGGTCATTACCGGACTTATTTCCGGCGGACATGATGTTCCTATCGGATACATACCGTCAGGCAGTACCAACGACTTTGCCAACAGCCTTGGTATATCGAAAAACGTTATGCAGGCAGCAAGAGATATCCTGAGCGGAACTCCCACAGTCTACGATGTGGGAAGCTTTAATGACAGATATTTTTCGTATGTGGCATCCTTCGGAGCATTTACAAAGGTATCCTATGATACCCCACAGTCCCTTAAAAATTCATTCGGACATTTTGCCTATGTAATGGAAGGGATAAAGGAACTACCCGTAATTAAGCCTATACATGCTAAAATAACCGCCAACGGCAAAGTTTATGAAGATGACTATATATTTGGCGCCATAAGCAACTCCACATCGGTTGCAGGCGTTATAAATCTTGACCCGGAAAGAGTTGATTTCAGAGACGGACTTTTGGAAGTGCTTCTCATAAAAAGCCTTGTTACTCCCATGGAGCTTAGCAATGTGGCCAGAGCCTTTACACTGAAACAGTATGACAACGAAACTGTCAGATTCTTTTCTGCCGGAAACATAGATATCGAAATATCACCCACAGTGAACTGGACTCTTGATGGAGAATACGAACCCGGAAGCAGCAAAATATCCATCAAAAATATAAAACACGCCATTAAGATAATAAAATAAAGGAAAAAGCCATGAAATATCCATTTAAGGAAATACCCATAAATAAAATAGAAAATATCAAAATTGGAAATGCAGAAAACACGGAATATGCCACAGGCTGTACCGTAATAATATGCGAAAAAGGAATGCCCGCAGGAGTTGATGTAAGGGGCGGAGGCCCTGCTTCAAGGGAAACCGAGCTTCTTAATCCGGCAGCTTCGGCGGAGGTTATACATGCCGTTCTTCTCAGCGGCGGAAGCGCCTTCGGTCTGGATGCAGCCGGCGGAGTTATGGAATATCTTGCCGAAAAGGGTATTGGATTTGCCCTTGGCGATATACGTGTACCCCTTGTATGCGAATCCTGCATTTTTGATTTGATGTTTGTATCCGACAAAATAAAACCAGACAAAGCCATGGCTAAAAAGGCCTGTGAAAATGCCGAACTCAATGACCCAAAACAGGGAAATGTGGGCGCAGGCACAGGAGCTACCGTCGGAAAATTCTGCGAGATTGACCGTATTATGAATTCAGGTCTTGGAATATATGCTGTTCAGCTGGGTGAGCTTAAGGTTGGCGCCGTTGTTGCGGTAAACGCCATGGGTGACGTATACGACTTTGAAACCGGAAAAGTTCTGGCGGGAATGCTTACAAAGGATAAAAAACACATAGATGACAGTGAAGCCGCCCTCTATGAAATGTTTTTAAATAATCCCGTTTATTCCGCACCAAATACAAATACGACCATAGGTGCAGTTATAACAAACGCAAAATTCGACAAGGCAAAGCTCAATAAAATAGCCGCTATGGCGCAAAACGGCCTTGCCCGCTCCATAAGGCCCGTGCATACCCTTTCTGACGGAGACACAGTATATGCCCTGTCATCGGGAGATGTGGAGGCCGATGTAAATGTGGTTGGAACCCTTGCCTCCCACGTTATGGCTGCTGCCATCAGAAACGCGGTTTTAAACTGCGGTTCATTCCACGGCGTACCCGGAGCATCCGATTTAATGTAAATATAAAAACCGGACACATAAGTGTCCGGTTTAATTTTTATATATCAAATTATTTTTTTAGCTTTAATACCATACATATCTTTTTATCGTCTTCGTCATATTTGACAAAACCCGATTTTTCATATATATGGATTGCTCTCTTATTACTTTTCCATACATCGAGTTTAAGATTTTCATATCCGTACTCGGAGCTGAGCAGTATTACCTGCCTAAGTAAATCGGTTCCTATTTTCCTGTCCCGAAACGGTTTTAAAATTCCCATTCCGACTCTGCCGCTTACTCCGTCATCGGAAACGGCATCACACCATCCGACACATCTGCCGCTTTCAGTATCTATTACAAAGAGTGACGGCATACCTGCCTCTATTATCTTTGTAATAAATTCAACGGTGCTTTCATAGGAAAAGGGCTCGCTTAAAGCAAGATATATCTTTTCTCTGCATATCTCTCCAAAGGTCTCCCAATAGGAGCGGATGTATTTTTCCTCAGGCTTTACAAAAATCACAGCCATACCGCCGCCTCCTTTAAGCTGGACAGCCTTATCACTCGCCGAATACCTGCTGTTTAAGAGCTTTTCCTGTGGGGGTAGCTGCAAGTCCGCCCTCTCCCGTTTCCTTAAGAGTAACAGCCATACTGTCTCCGACCTTCTTCATTGCCCATATTACCTCGTCAACGGGTATTGCACTTGTTATGCCTGCAAGGGCAAGCTCGGCAGCTGTAAACGCATTGGCTGTACCCATGGCATTTCTCTTGATACAGGGTATTTCAACAAGACCTGCAACGGGGTCACATACAAGGCCTAAAATATTTTTGATTGCTATGGCACAGGCATCGGCTACCATCTGAGGAGTGCCTCCGCACATCTCAACAAGGGCTCCGGCTGCCATTGCGCTGGCTGAACCGCACTCGGCCTGGCATCCGCCTTCCGCTCCGGCAATGCTTGCTTTATTTGCTATTACAAGTCCCAGTGCAGAAGCTGTAAAAAGGCTCATTACAACATCCTCGGCTGGTATGTCCTTTTCGTTCATAACGCTTATGAGTACGGCGGGAAGTATTCCGCAGGAACCTGCTGTGGGTGCCGCAACTATTTTTCCCATACAGGCGTTGGTCTCGGACACAGCCAAAGCCATTGTCATAGCCTGTCCGAAAAGATGGCCGCATATATTCTTTCCTGCATCCACCTGCTGTTTCATTTTCCAAGCGCTTCCGCCTGTAAGTCCGCTTACGGAACGTGTATCTTCTTCAAGACCGTCATCCACAGATGTCTGCATTATTCTAAAAGATTTAAACATCCTTTTATACATTTCTTCTTTTGTTGTCTCGCAGGATGCCGCCTGGTCCTCAAGAACAAGCTCGCTTATCTTTTTCCCCTGCTTTTCAGCCTCTGCCACAAGCTCGCTTATGGTATCATATTTAAACATATGTTTCCTCCTTAAATCGCCTTAAGCAATGTTGAGTCAATGACATTATCCATTGCCTTTATCTCGTCGTTGATATGTTCGGGCAGGTCTGAGTCAAGCTCTATAATCATTACGCCTCTTCCGCCTCTGGGGTTTCTTCTTAAGTCAAACCTTCCGATGTTTATTCCATATTTAGCAAGTACGCTTGTAACATCTGAAATCATTCCCGGTATGTTTTTGTGGAGAACTATCATTGTCGTAAATTTACCGGTAATTTCAACGGGTGTTCCGTTTATCTTTGTTATTATTATGTTTCCTCCGCCAATGGAAGCTCCCTGAACTTCTACCTTTCTTCCTGTCTCGCTTGTGAGCACCACAAAGGCTGTATTGGGGTGGGAATTTTCAATTTCACAGGTATGGAAATAAAACTCAAGTCCCCTGTGTTCAGCTGTGTCAAAGCTGTACTTGATTCCGGGGTCGTCGGTATCCATCCCAAGTATTCCTGCCACAATAGCCTTATCGGTACCGTGTCCTTTATACGTTTTTGCAAATGAGCCGCTGAAATATATGTCTGCCCTGACAGGCTCTGTTCCGAGTATATTCAGTGCATATCTGCCTATTCTTGCAGCTCCGGCCGTATGTGAACTTGAGGGTCCTATCATAACGGGGCCGATGATATCGAAAACATCCATTGTTTTCCCTCCCTATGAAAAATATTATATTCTTATTATAATATTTTAACCATAATAATTCAATAAATATAAAGATTTGTATGGATAAAAACGTATATAAATGATATAATTACTAACTGTTAATATAACAAAGGAGGA
>CABPCX010000115.1 GCA_902406135.1 uncultured Eubacteriales bacterium | reverse complement strand
AATTCATTGAGGCTTTCATTTTCGATAAATTCATCATAAGTCTCACGTCTGTCGATTATACCTCCGGGAAGTATCTCTATAACTCTGTTAGCGATGGTCTGGACAAACTGGTGGTCGTGGGAATCAAAAAGAAGTGTTCCCTTAAAGTCAACAAGACCGTTGTTAAGCGCCTGTATGCTTTCCAGGTCAAGGTGGTTAGTGGGCTCATCAAGCACAAGAACATTTGCTCCCGAAATCATCATCTTACAGAGCATACATCTTACCCTCTCTCCTCCTGAAAGAACATTTGCGGGTTTGAGAGATTCCTCTCCTGTAAAGAGCATTCTTCCAAGCCATCCTCTTATGTCGGCGTCATATCTCTCGCCTTCTTTAGCATAGGGTCTGAGCCATTCAAGAAGAGAATCTTTGAAATCATCGAAATATTTTGAATTATCCTTAGGGAAATATGAAGTTGTTGTAGTTACGCCCCATTTGAATGAACCTTCATCGGGCTCCATCTCTCCGCATAAAATCTGGAAAAGAGTTGTTCTTGCTATTTCATCTGCGCCTACGAATGCAACTTTATCATTGGGCATAATGATGAAGCTTACATCATTAAGTACTTTTCTGCCGTTTATTGTTTTTGAAAGATTTTTAACTTCAAGAACATCGTTTCCGACTTCTCTGTCCTGCTTAAATGAACAGAAAGGATATCTTCTTGATGATATTCTTATGGTGTCCATCTGAAGGTTATCGAGAAGTTTTTTACGTGATGTGGCCTGTCTTGATTTTGAAGCGTTGGCGCTGAATCTCTGGATGAACTCTGTAAGTTCCTTTATTTTCTGTTCAGCTCTCTTATTCTGGTCTTTTATCTGTCTGTCAACCATCTGAGTATATTCATACCAGAAATCGTAGTTTCCTACGTACATAGTTATTTTGCCATAGTCGATGTCCGCTGTATGAGTACATACCTTATTTAAGAAATGACGGTCATGGGATACGACTATTACTGTATTTTCAAAGTCAAGGAGGAAATCTTCAAGCCATTTGATAGACGCAAGGTCCAAATGGTTTGTAGGCTCGTCCAGAAGAAGTATATCGGGATTTCCGAAAAGCGCCTGTGCAAGAAGTACCTTGACCTTCTGATTACCTGTAAGCTCGCTCATCTTAAGATAGTGGAATTCATTTGTAACTCCAAGGCCGTTAAGAAGTATCTCTGCGTCGGATTCTGCACTCCAGCCGTCCAGCTCAGCAAACTCAGCTTCAAGCTCTGATACCTTTATACCGTCTTCATCGCTGAAATCAGGCTTGCTGTAAAGAGCCTCTTTTTCTTCCATAATGTCATATAAACGCTTGTTTCCATAGAGTACGCATTTGATAACGTCAAAATCATCAAAAAGGAAGTGGTCCTGTCTGAGTACAGACATTCTTTCGCCGGGTGTTATGGATACGGCACCTGTATTGGGCTCAATCTCTCCTGAGAGTATTTTAAGGAAAGTTGATTTTCCTGCACCGTTGGCGCCTATAAGGCCGTAGCAGTTTCCTTTTGTGAATGTAACATTTACGTCTTTGAATAGAACTCTTCCGCCATACTGAAGAGACACGTCATTGGCACTTATCATAGTTAAAATTCTCCTAGTCTTTTGTTTATTGATTTTCTAAATTTACATCGTCTGCGGTAAAATAATCGGCATTCAAAGCTTCTTCGGGAATTGCTCTTTCTATCTCATTATTGTATTCACTGACAGTGCCCTTTGCTTTGAAAGATTCAAACTTAATATCCTCATAGGTGTCCGATAAATCGTTTTCTTCATAAAATCTGTCAACGATATTCTGCATGACATTCGTTATATCAAGTTCATACCCGATAATTATATTTTCGCTGTTGACCCAAAGCGTAACTGGAAGGTCGCCTGAGTTTTCATAGTAAGATGAATCCCAGTCTGTCTTAAATTTATAGGCAGCACCTGTAATGTCAAGAACATCCGCAATCATTACATTGGGTATCAGACCTTCGTAAACATCTGCTTTTTCACCGTTGATTTCTTCACTGCCAAGTTTTTGAATGTCATAGGCGGACTTCATAAGCATTATGCCGCTTTCGATGACATCGCACTTGGATACCTCGTTTCTTAAATCTTCAACGGTTACCGATTCTTTAAGCCATTTATCGTTATCATAGAGATATACCATATCGGCACTGTCTGTTGAGTCAACTACAAGTCTTGCGGTTTTGACCTCAGGCTCGTTTTCGGAATAACAGATAGATGACTTTTCGCTAATATCAGCGAAAAATGGCTCAACTATAAGAGACATATCTCTCATAAGGTTTACCGTTATTTCATCATCTCCGTAAAAGCCTTTAATATTTAACTCGGTAACTCCTTCATAGGACTGTACCGCTGAGGTCGCATCCACAACATCATAAAAATATGAAGTATCTTTTTTGGATGAACAGCCTGAAAGAGCGGCAGTTATAACTAAAGCAAAAACAATAGCCAAAGTTTTTGCACTATCTTTCATTGTTCATCACCCTTTTAGCTGTATTTACGCAAACATACAAATTATTATATTTTATAACTTTGCTTATTTCAAGGGTATTTTGAAAAACATAGGCTTTTATTCTTACATTATACTTAAATATACATATTTATATCATCTTTTTTAAGCCCCGGCTGAAGGGCCGCATTTATGGCTGATGAAATTATATCTGCCAGCCTGTCAATGACAGAGTCTACTTCCTTGGGAGTTACAAACATATTTTCCGCATAGGGCGTAAGCAGGTCATTTATAAGAGTATATCTGTCATCTGTCTGGATGCTGTCCAGCATTTCATAAAAGGCCTTATTTTCCGAAGCAGCCTTCATTTCGTCCAATATCCTGTCCATGGTGTCATTTACGAGGGTAGCGGCATCCACAACCGTAGGCACTCCTATTGCTATGACAGGCACTCCCATACTTTTTTTATTTATTTTTGCACGCTTGTTTCCTACTCCTGCTCCCGGACTTATACCGCTGTCTGTCATCTGTATGACGGCATTTACTCTGCTGAATTTCCGTGCCGCAAGGGCATCAACGGCAATAATCAGGTCCGGTTTAGCTTTTTTTGCTATTCCGGCAAGGACTTCTGCCGTTTCAATGCCGGTTATGCCCATTACTCCCGGTGCTATGGCTGACACCGAATTTACTTTATTTTTCATTTCTTCCGGCAGTGTATCCTTTATATGACGTGTTACCAGTATTCCTGAGACTACCTTTGGTCCCAGGGCATCCGGGGTTATAAATCTGTTTCCAAGGCCGGCTATGAGTACATTTTCGGCAGTGAAATTTTTTAGTAATAATTTAAGAGCCTTTGTTGTCTCTTCTGTTATTCTTTCCTTTGTTTCAATATTATTTGTTCTGAGCCCTTGGTCCTCTATGGTTATATATTTTCCTATGGGCTTTCCGACGGCTTTGCTTCCCTGCTCATTGATTATATCTACACAGGTTATACTTGTATCTTTGTTTTCCTTTACGCTGCTTACTATGCCGTCAATCTCCGTATCTTCGTTGGTTTTCAGCATTTCGCAGGCTTCAAGGGCTAAATCTGTTCTTATGGCAAACGCCTTTTTCTTCTTTGACATATTTCCTCCTGAATTATAGTGTTTATTTTATATATTTTTCCGCGATAAATCATATATATTCATTTTCAGGCATATCTAAAGGGCTTAAAAAGGCCAGTGAATGAAATTTCTTAAGCAAATTGAGGAGAATTTTTATAAATTCTTAAACTTTATATGAGCTTTATTTTAATTATTTTATTTTATACTACTTACAAAACGGAGGTGAAAAATATGGAATGGAAAAAAGGAAATTACAACAGAGCGCTATTTATACTGTTTACGGTTTACTTAGCTGCATTGACGTGGATTGTGCTTTTCAAGCTGGCTATTCCCGCTAATATTGGTACACTGGCCAGAGAACGTGTTTTAAACTTTATACCATTTTATGATATAATCGCAGGAAAATATTTTGATAAATTTGATATGGTCGCCAATATTATTGTTTTCATACCGTTTGGAATATATGCAGGACTTATGCTTAACGGTTTATCCAGAAAATACAGGGTAATGCCTGCATTTCTTTTAAGTCTCTGCTATGAAACAATACAGTTTATATTTGCAATTGGTGTTGCCGATATTACTGATGTTATGATGAATGCATTTGGTGCATACTTAGGAATAATACTTTTTGAATATATAAGCGAAAAACTCGAGTCAGAACAGAAAACCAGAAGGTTTATTACAGTGTGTTCAGCAGCGTCGGTCGTTCCTATGGGAGCGGTGCTGAGCATAGCATCCGTTGTCCACAACGTTATATAGATTCCTTACCCTTTCGTCAAAATCCGGATTTTGGCGATAAAAAAGTGAGCCAAAGCATACAAGCTTTCAGGCTCACTTTTTTTGTATATTAGGAAAATAAAAAAGCCCTTCTTTTGAAGGGCCTTCTTATAATTACATAGCGTTGTAAAGTCTCTGGATTGTTGATTTTCTTCTTGCAGCAGCATTCTTGTGGAAGATTCCTTTTGTGTATGCTCTGTCGATAGCAGCGATAGCTTCTTTGCAAGCAACTGCAGCTGCTTCTTTGTTTCCAGCTTCGATAGCTGCCATAGCCTTCTTAACTGCTGTCTTTGTTGAAGACTTAATCATTTTATTTCTTAATGTTTTCTTTGAAATAACTTTTATTCTTTTTTTTGCAGATTTGATATTAGCCAATTTCTGTTCCTCCTAAAATTCTCTTCAGATAAATTAACGTATTGATATTTAGGGAATATCACTATATTAATGACCGCCAATCAGCACTGCGGCCTCTTGTTTTCAAATTACAGTTTAGCTTTAGCTGTTTCAACAAGTTTAGCGAAAGCTGCTTCGTCGCTTACTGCAAGGTCAGCGAGCATCTTTCTGTTTACGTTAACTTCAGCAAGCTTTAATCCGTGCATAAGCTGGCTGTAAGAAATATCATACTTTCTTGCTACAGCATTGATTCTTGTTATCCAAAGAGCTCTGTACTCTCTCTTTGTCTGTTTTCTTCCTGCGAAAGCATAGCTCATAGCCTTCATTACAGACTGTTTTGCAACTCTGTACTGCTTTGATCTTGCTCCTCTATAACCTTTTGCTAATTTTAAAACTTTTTTATGTCTTTTTCTTGCGTTTAAAGCGCCTTTAACTCTTGCCATTATTCAAATCCTCCTTATCCTTGGTCAATTATGCGTAGGGAATTAATTTCTTTTTGATTGTCTTTACTACAGTCTTATCAGCAGTTGTTGCTTTTCTAAGATTTCTTTTTCTCTTAGTTGATTTTTTGCCAAGGATATGCTGTGTATTTGATTTGTTTCTTTTAACTTTTCCTGTTCCTGTTAATCTGTAGCGTTTTGCTGCAGCTTTTTTTGTTTTTAATTTAGGCATTTCAAATTTCCTCCTTAAGTGCGTTTAAATAATTATGCTTTAGGCGCAAGGAACATTACAAGGCTTCTTGCTTCCATTTTAGCAGGTTTATCAACTACTCCGTACTCGGATACTGAGCTTGCAAAGTTTTCAAGTATAGCCTCGCCGCTGCTTGTACGACCGAGCTCTCTTCCTCTGAAACGGATACTTACTTTAACTTTGTCCCCGTTCTTAAGGAACTCTATGGCCTTCTTAACCTTAACCTGAATATCATGGTCATCGATACTGGGGGAAAGTCTAAGTTCCTTAGTTTCTATGGTTTTCTGTTTTTTACGGGCTTCCTTTTCTTTCTTAGCCTGATCAAACTTATACTTGCCATAGTCCATAATTCGGCACACAGGCGGTTTTGCGTTAGGCGCAATTTTTACGAGGTCAAGTTTTCTCTCGTCCGCGAGCTTCTGCGCTTCTTTGCTTGAAACTATGCCGAGCTGTTCGCCCGTATCGCTGATAAGTCTTACTTCCTTATCTCTGATCTGTTCGTTAATCATTAATTCAGTAATGGTTAAGCACCTCCAATGCAATAAAAAAAGTGGATATAGAACTATCCACTTAATACGCAAAACTAGATCGTTTTAAAAGTATTAACCTTATGAACTCGCTCGTTATAAGGTGAGAAGCGGATACCTCTACTTTGTTACCTGTGATAGTATACCACCCTCACATACCTTTGTCAACACATTTTTTGCCTTTTTTTCACTTTTTATATACCTTAATCATATACGGTACATCTGCACCGTACTTTTGGGCGAGTCTTATTCCTCCGCCGATTATAGCGTCATATTCTGTAGAGGGACGAAATGGACTCGGGAGGATTTTTCATAAATATATCCATATAATTATCAACTATTTTTTCGTTTACTTTAACGCCTGCGTGGTCTGCTATTCTCTTTAAATCCGAATATATACCCCTTAAAAACTCAAGTTTTTCAGGGTCTTTCTGTATCTCTCCCGTTGCACAGTCATAGTATATGAAAGCACAGCTGCATCCGCACATCATTATATATTTTTCCCAAAGAGCTGATTTTATTT
>CABPCX010000114.1 GCA_902406135.1 uncultured Eubacteriales bacterium | reverse complement strand
CTCCAGAAGCTTTCTCTTTCTGGAAATATCGCCGCCGTAACATTTTGCAAGTACGTCTTTTCTCATGGCGCTTACAGTTTCTCTGGCAACAATTTTTGCTCCGATGGCAGCCTGAATGGGTATCTCAAAGAGCTGTCTGGGAATTTCCTTTTTAAGCTTTTCACATATCTTGCGGCCTCTTTCAACTGCAACCGATGAATGGACAATAAAGCTTAAAGCGTCCACTACTTCTCTGTTTACTAAAATATCCAGCTTTGTAAGGGATGCTTCCTGGTATCCGATAAGGCTGTAGTCAAAGGATGCGTATCCCCTGCTTCTGGACTTAAGTACGTCAAAGAAGTCGTAAATTATCTCGTTAAGGGGCATATTGTAGATAAGAGTAACTCTGTTTTCATCCATATACTCCATACTTATATACTCGCCTCGTCTCTGCTGGCAGAGCTCCATAATGGGACCTACATAGTCCTTAGGAAGTATTATTTCAGCCTTTACGATAGGTTCTTCCATTCTCTCTATTCTGGCAGGGTCAGGCATATTGCTGGGATTTGACAGGTCTATCATTGTACCGTCAGTAAGGTATATCTTGTAAATAACGCTGGGCGCTGTCGTTACAAGGTCAAGATTAAATTCTCTCTCAAGTCTTTCCTGTATGATTTCAAGATGGAGAAGTCCCAAAAATCCGCATCTGAATCCGAATCCAAGGGCAATTGATGTTTCAGGCTCGAAGAAAAGAGATGCATCATTGAGCTGAAGTTTTTCAAGGGCTTCTCTAAGGTCCGTATATCTGGCACTGTCCGCAGGGAAAACTCCGCAGTATACCATAGGATTTACCTTCTTATATCCGGGAAGGGCCTCCGCTGTGGGATTCAGGGCATCGGTAACAGTGTCACCGACTCTTGTGTCTGCCACATTTTTGATACTTGCCGTAAGATAGCCTACATCACCGGCATTGAGCTCATCGCAGGGTATAAATCTTCCCGCACCGAAAAATCCGACTTCAACAACGTCAAATTCCTTGCCGGTAGCCATCATACGTACTTTTGTGCCCTTTCTGATGCTTCCGTCAAAAACTCTCATAATAACTATTACGCCCTTATACTGGTCATAAATTGAGTCAAATATGAGCGCCTTGAGAGGAGCGTTTTCATCTCCTGACGGAGCGGGTATATCCGTAACTATTTTCTCAAGCACAGCATCTATATTTATACCGTTTTTAGCCGAAATAAGAGGAGCATCTTCGGCGGGGATTCCGATAACGTCTTCTATGTCCTTTATTACCAGCTGTGGATTTGCGCTTGGAAGGTCAATTTTGTTGATTACAGGCATAATTTCAAGGTTATTGTCAATGGCAAGGTAAACGTTTGCCAGTGTCTGTGCCTCTATACCCTGGGCTGCGTCTACAACAAGCACTGCGCCTTCACAGGCCGCAAGGCTTCTTGATACTTCATAGTTAAAGTCTACATGGCCCGGTGTATCTATAAGATTAAAAATATATTCCTCGCCGTCTTTAGCCTTATAAATAAGTCTGACCGCCTGGGCTTTTATTGTGATTCCTCTTTCTCTTTCCAGGTCCATATTGTCAAGTATCTGGTCCTGCATTTCTCTTTCGGTAAGAAGGCCCGTTGCCTGTATCAGTCTGTCGGCAAGGGTGCTCTTGCCATGGTCGATATGCGCGACAATGCAAAAGTTTCTGATTTTATCTTGTCTGTCTATGGGCATTTTTATCCTCCTGATAAATTTATCTGTTAAATCTGTATTTTATATGGTCATATACTGTCAGATGCTGTTTTAAGCCTAAAATTTTTGCCTGTTTCAGGCTTCCAGCCAGTATCAAAGTACCCCGTCGGTTTGACGGGGTGCTTTTTGACAGTTCTGTAACGTTCATTTTAGCATTTAATAGTTTACAGCATTTTTTCTCAATTTACAATAGCATATTTGGTCAAGAGCCTGTTTTTATGCCGTAATACGGGGATTTTTTATTATACGAAGCCTAAAATCAGACATATATTTAATTCTCTTACATACATTCATATCTCCAGCACCGTCTTTATTCCCCTCTTTTCTGTAATAAAATGTCAAAATATTTGTCTTCTTAAGTCTTGTATTCATTGTTTTAAAGGGGCTCATATGTTATAATATGTATATAAAATATTGTTTTGTATTCATAAGCTTTAACATAAATATTAATGTATTTCCTCCATTCAACGCCGAAGGGCATTGTTTCGCGGAAGATGTGTAACAACGACAGGCACTCTATTAGTCAGACGGTTATTCAGGGGGAGATGAGATTATGGCTCACAAAATAATTGCTATAAGCAGACAATTCGGAAGCGGCGGAAGAGAAATCGGTATGCTGGTGGCAGAAAAGCTCGGTATTAAGTGCTATGACAAAGAGCTTATCGATATGGCTGCAGAACATGGAGATATCGAATACAAGCGACTCCGCAAGCTTGACGAAAGAAACGAAAACCCGTGGTATCACGAAATAGTGTACGACGGAAACCACAATGTTGCAAAAGGAAAATCCGCAGCCTATGTATTGTTTGACCTGGAAAGCGCGGTTATCAAAAACATAGCCAGAAATGAAGATGCCGTAATTGTAGGCCGCTGTGCCGACCACATCCTTAAAGACACAGACACAAAGCTTCTTACAGTATTCATATCTGCACCCTTTGAAAGCCGTGTACTTAGGAAAATGATGATAGAAGGCACAGGACAGGGCCGTACGGAAGCACAGGTTAAAAAGATGGATAAACTCAGAGGCGAATTTTATGAATCCCATGTAGGCAAGTCCTGGGGAGATACCGAAAGATTTGACCTCCACTTTGATTCAAGTCTTAACACCAAAGAAGAAATAGCTGACGTAATAATTGATTCGTACAACAAACTTTGACACTGGTATTTCAAAACAAATTTATAAAAATTAAAAGATAGAAACTGCTGATAAAAGGACACCGGTATTCTGTACCGGTGTCCTTTTTAATAAGCGGTGCGGAGATTTATTAAAAAAGCCCTAAAATCAGCCTGTGAAGCCAAGTATGCTTTACAGTTACCGGCTGATATGATAAAGTTATCTATACCTCAGTAAGCTTAAAATACAGCTGTGGTAAAATACAAAGAAAGGATCCTTTACATGCAAAATAAAAAACCGCTGTTTTACCTTATAGTAGCGGCACTGCTTGCTCTTGCGATAAAGTACAGCAGTTCCATTTTTGATTCAGCTTCCCTTATATTGTCAGTTTTAATGCCGCTGATAATCGGCTGCATTATTGCATATATACTTAATATACTGGTCGTGAAGATAGAGTCTCTGCCTATTTTCAAAAATACATCTTCACCGGTTTACAAAGCCCGCAGAGCCATAAGCATACTGGCTTCTCTGCTTATCATAGCTTTAGTCATAGTTCTTTTGGTGAAAACCATCATTCCTCAGCTTGGAAGTGCACTGAGTTTGATAATTTCAGAAATACCTCCGGCCATATCCCGTTTCATAGACTGGATACACTCTAAAAACGTAGAGATTCCACAGCTTGAAGAATGGCTTGCTTCACTGGACATAAACTGGCAGAAAATATCTTCATATATCATCTCCGGCGCAAACAGCTTATTTACATCTGCTTTTTCTCTGCTCAGCAGTTTTGGAGGCATTGTTGTAAATCTTGTTATCGCTCTTATCTTCGCCTTATACATTCTCGCAGGAAAGGAAAGCCTGGCCCGCCAGTTCAAATCCCTTGCAGATGTATATCTTAAGGATAAGGCCCGCGGACGACTTATGTATTTTCTTTCAACAGCCCATGAGACATTTACAAAATTTATTGTGGGCCAGTTTACAGAAGCCATAATATTAGGTGTTTTATGTATCGTAGGTATGTGGATATTCCGTTTCCCCTATGCGGCAATGATAGGAACTCTCATAGGTGCCACAGCCCTTCTTCCCATTGTCGGAGCATATATAGGAGCTTTCGTAGGATTTTTTATGATAGTTACGGTAAGTCCCATAAAAGCCTTCGCTTTTATATTTTTCATCGTTATACTCCAGCAGCTTGAGGGAAACCTCATCTATCCCCGTGTCGTAGGTTCTTCCATAGGACTTCCCGGAATATGGGTGCTGGCCGCTGTAACGGTCGGAGGAGGCCTTTGGGGAATAGGCGGAATGCTTATAGCAGTGCCTACTGCCGCAACCATATATAAACTTATTAAAAAAGACGTGGATAAAAAACAAACGGCGGCTTTATCCGCTCCATCAAATAACGAGTAATAAAAAAGACAGTACCCAATATGGGCACTGTCTTTTTTATATTTGATTCTAAAATTATTTTTTCTTTTTAGGGAGAGAAAATACAAGAACTATTCCTATTACAGCTGCAACAGCAGCAATTATAAATGATGTATTTTCTCCAACCGCTTTTGCTATAAGCGGAGTACAAATCGATGAAACTCCCATACCTATAAGTACAAGTGACACTATTACTCCAGCATTTTTTACACCAAAATAGTCAGTTGTTAGAGAAGGTATAGTTGCTGCTGATCCACCATAGGCAAAACTGAGCAGCCAAAAACATACTATATACACATACCCCTTCGAAACAGTCAGTATAATGACGGACAGTATTGTTATTATAAATACCAGAATCATAGAATTTTTACTGCTTATTTTGTCACTTATTGAAGAGATGATAAATCTTCCTGCAACCTGAAATAAAGACGCTATACTTACTCCGGCAACTAAAATTTCTGTTTGAAGTCCCTTTGCTTCTCCAAAGCTCACAAATATTGAACTTATGAGTACAAATGCCGGTATTGAAAATGTCTGTATAAGCAAAAGCTTATAGTACGTTTTTGTCTTTATTACTTCTGACGCTTCATACTGTTTTGTATTAAATACTCCTCCCTTTTGAATATAGTCAGCCATGTATCCTGCAGGCGGAGCTTCAATTGTTATCATTCCAAATATTCCTATAACAACAAAAATTCCAGCAAGTATGATAAATGTTTTTGAAAAACCATAAGTCGAAAGCCATCCGCTACAAAGCGGTGAAAGAATAGTTGCGCTTATTCCTAATGTGGCCAAGGCTAATCCTGTAGCAAATCCTTTTTTATCAGGAAACCATTTTTGCATCATTGCAACTATAACATTGTAAACAATACCATCACCAATACCTAAGAATCCGCCATATGTAATCCACATAAGTTTAGGACAGTTATTAGGTAAATATCCTGTTGCCAGTATTCCTACTGCCATACATATATATCCAATAAGCATTATTTTTTTAATGCTTATCTTTTTTTGAAGAACTCCTCCAATATAATTACCTAATACAAATACTGCAAGAAAAATTGTATAAGGCAGTGCCGCTTCTGCTGACTCTATTGAAAAATAGTTCATTACATAAGGTTGAATGATACTATACATATAGCAAAAACCAAGTATAAGACAGCAAATTATTCCGCATATAAGGATTCGTATTCGCTTATTTTGGGTATTTTCGTTCATAATCCCGCCTCCTTTATTAAGCTATACACCATCACATATTTTCCATACGAGCATAACACATATTCTTAAATATCTGAGAATAGTGTCTGTATCCATCTGTACCTATAATGTATACGTTTGGCATATGACTTAAACGGGCATTTGCGAACTCCATTTTCTGGAATGAGTTGTCAATAAACGGATGATTACTTATAGCAACATCCACATTTTTTCTTTCAGCTTGCTCCATAAAATAATCTAATGACTTAAAATAAGTAAGTATATCCTTTATATTGTTCGGAGGATTTGTTCCGCCCCATAAAGCTGCCGTATGTCTCACCCCAAGGTCAGTTACCGGGAATATAAAGCTGAGGCCTCCCGGTGTATGACCCGGAGTGAAATATACGTCGATTGTCTTATCACCAAGAGTTATACTGTCTCCATCACCTACAAAATTGTCAACATCGAAATCCTTCCAAGTTTCTTTTTTGTCGGGGAAGAAAGGATGTTCAGACCAGAAATCATAATCGATTTTTGACATGTAGGTCTGGGGGTGAAAGGCATCAATTATCCATTTTCCACATCCGCAATGATCAAAATGTCCATGGGTAATAACAAACTTTTTAATCTGTGCAGGATCCCATCCAATGGCCTTTATAGCACTTACGATGGCATCAAACATCTCTTTTTTGGGGAAAATAGCATCGATGAGTATAAGGCCCTCTGTTGTTTTAAGTACTATGCAGTTTGTTGATTTATTGCTGACAAGAAGTACATCATCAAATATCTGGCTGTGTGTGAACCAACTAGTGTCAAACATATTGTCTATGTGCTGCTGAGTAACAACAACTGTTCTTAAATCTAACATAAATTTACCCTCCATATCTTTTTTGATTCCGTTCATTTTTCATTTAATATGATTCAGGCACCTGACTTGATACTATAGTCACATACTTAGATATGAATGTAAATATATTCAAAAAAATCTCACAAAAGAATTTACCGGCTAACTACACTTATTGAG
>CABPCX010000113.1 GCA_902406135.1 uncultured Eubacteriales bacterium | reverse complement strand
TGAAAAAGCACAGGACAGTTTTGGAGACAGACTTATAACCGGAGACTTTTCTGGTATGTCAGATTATGAAATGGATGTCGCTGATGGTTTTTTTGATTGGGTATCCGAGCAATAAATAAAAGGGAGGGCTACACCCTCCTTTTTATTTGCAAAATTTTATTTTCTAATATACATTATAATTAAATAATTTAATATTGAATATGACATAAAATTACTGTAAAATTATGTGTAATCATTTATCAGGAGGTATAAATATGGCTTACGCTACTTTGAAATATGAAGCATTAAAGAACTTTTCCCACGAAGTTTTTCAGAAAATGGGATATACTGCTGAAGAAGCTGAAATAATAACAGACGTACTCCTTACCAGCGACCTTTACGGAATAGAATCACATGGTATGCAGAGAATGGTACGTTACTACAAGAGCATTAAAAACGGACGTCTTGTGTTAGGCGCTGAAAAAGAAGTTGTTTTTGAAACACCTGTCAGCGCTGTTATTGACGGGCACGACGGCACAGGCCAGCTTTTAGGCCACTATGCCATGAGCCTTGCCATCGAAAAAGCTAAGAAAAACGGTATCGGTATCGTTACTGTAAGAAACTCAAATCACTACGGAATTGCCGGATACTATGCAAAAATGGCCTGCAAAGAAGGTCTTATCGGTTTCTCATGCACAAACAGCGAAGCCATAATGGTGCCTACAAACGGACGTCTGGCAATGATAGGTTCAAACCCCATTGCTGTTGCAGTACCAGCAGAGCCCTACGATTTCCTCTTTGACGCTTCAACAACAGTGGTTACAAGAGGAAAGGTTGAAGTTTATAACAAAAAAGGCGCTCCCCTTCCTGAGGGCTGGACAGTAAATGCCGAAGGCAAAGTCGGAACAAATGCAGCGGAAATACTCTCAAACATTGAACAGAAAAAAGGCGGCGGAATACTCCCCTTAGGCGGACCTACTGAACTTTTAGGCGGACATAAGGGCTACGGCTACGGTATGGTTGCTGAAATATTCTCATCCATACTTTCTATGGGTCTTACATCAAACCACACAAATATCGGTTCAACCGGAGGAACATGCCATGGTTTTGCTGCTATAAATCCTAACCTCTTTGGAAATCCCGATGAAATAAGAGAACATTTCTCAACCTTCCTCAAAGAGCTTAGAGAAGCACCCAAGGCTGACGGACAGACAAGAATCTATACTCACGGTGAAAAAGAAGCAGAAGCCGTTGAAAGAATACTTAAAGAAGGTGTTCCCGTAAATGAGAACACAATAAAAGAAATGGCCGTTATATGTGATGAATACGGAATAGATATGGAAAAATTCCTCGGAAAGATAACATACTAAAATATAAAAAGGTGTATACTGAAATTCAGTATACACCTTTTAAAATGCTATTAAATGTTCTATTCAATGGGAGGTACAGAAGGATTTTTAACTTCATACCATTTGCTATCGGCAATAATATAGGCTTTGTCTCCCCTGTTTTCATAGGTAAAGGCTGACTGTCCGTCTACTGTAAAAGTATAGCTTTCGCTTCCTTCTACATTTTCTGGCCGTTCGCATTCCTTTAACTCAAGTCCGTAAAACCATTCCATAACAGGCACCACCGATAAATCTTTAGCATCATAATTTTCCGAACCGATAACTAATTCCGTTTCTTCGCCTTCAGACACTTTAACCACTTTTATTTCTTTTGTGGGCTCCGGAAAATAATATACATCTTTGGATGATGTATTGCTGCATCCGGCTAGTGCTGTAAAACACATTAATATCAATAAAACAGCTGTTATCTTTTTCATAGTACCAGCTCCTTTATTTATCCGTTAACTCAGGAAAAGTCTCTTAAGCTGATGCATTACGTTTATTTGCCATTATTGGCATAAGGATACTCTTTATCTTTCCAGTACCACCATTTAAGCTTCTCAGCTTCGTGCTCGCTGTTTTCGGCAAAATATACCGCCAGACGGTATACGTAAAGCTGGCACCTGTCTATCTTTACGCCCTTCATCATACATTCCCTGTCATAGAGCTCCTGTGGGTCTCTGCCCTTAAGGTCATCTATGGAGTTTATGCCAAGTTCAATGAGGTCTTTTTCTATTTCTTTACCTACTCCGGGTATTTTCCTTAATTCTCCCATATTAATCAAGCCTTTCGATTTTAAAAACATCCGCTGCCTTTACTCCTCTATCATAGCAATAAATTCTTTTTCAGTTATTATTGGTATGTTTAATTCTTTTGCCTTTTTATTTTTTGATGACGTTGAGTTAACGTCATTGTTTATAAGGTAGTTGGTTTTTGAAGTAACACTGCCGGTAACTTTTCCGCCCAGTGACTCAATAAGAGCCTTTACTTCATTTCTGTTTTTGAACTCTTCCACATCGCCTGTAATTACGAATGTAATTCCTGCAAGCTTGTCTCCCACTTCACTCTGTCCGGTGAAATTAAGGATTGATACAGCCTTATTAAAGAGCTCCATATTTTCTTTGTTATCAAAATATGAGTGTATGCTATGGGCTATTACTTCTCCAAAACCTTCAATTTCACTCAATTCCACAGGGTCTGCGTTTACTATGCTTTCAATATCGCTGTTGTAGTGCCTGCAAAGCAGTTTGGCATTGGCAAGTCCAACATGATTGATTCCGAGGGCATTTATAAAATTCTCCAGAGGAACATTTTTCGATTTTTCTATGGCCTCCACAAGATTGTCAAAGCTCTTTTTGCCAAAACCGTCCATTTCCATTATCTCTGTATGCGAATGGATATCGTAAATATCTGTATAATTATTTAAAATACCCATATCGGCAAACTTCTTTATTGTCTCCTCTGAAAGGCCCTCTATGTTCATTGCGTCTCTGGATACATAATGTACCAAAGCCTTTATCCTCTGTGCCGAGCAGTTGGGATTGGTACAATAAAGTTCCGCACCCTCCCTCAGGGACCTGATTTCAGTTTCTCCTCCGCATACCGGACATACTTTAGGTATTTCAGCCGTTGCCGAGCAGGTAAGATTTTCTGCAATCTGGGGAATTATCATATTTGCCTTATATACTTTTATCCTATCACCTACACCCAGCTTAAGGCTCTCAAGGACGCTTACATTATGAACACTGGCTCTATTGACCGTTGAGCCTTCAATATCCACCGGCTCGAAAACAGCTACAGGATTAATTCTTCCTGTTCTCGATGTGTTCCATTCTATGTCCGTAAGGGTAGTTTCCGCCAGTTCATCGCTCCATTTGAATGCTATGGAGTCTCTGGGAAATTTTGATGTTATGCCAAGAGAATTACTGTAAGCTATGCTGTCAAAGGTAAGAACAAGTCCGTCCGAAGCAAAATCGTTATGTTCTATCTTTTCAGCAAACATTTTTATTTTGTCTTTTATTTCATCGGCTTTAACAACGTAATGCTCTACTACATCAAATCCAAGATTTTTAAGAAATTCAAGCTGTTCGCTCTTTTTTTCAAAGTCTTTTCCTTCCGCCCTTACGAGGGTAAAGGCATAAAACATAACATTTCTGTCTGCTGATGTCTTGCTGTTTAACTGTCTTACGGTACCGCTGCACAGATTTCTGGGGTTTTTATATACTTCATCTTCTCCCAGCATTGAATTTATTCTGTTAAACTCTGTAAAAGTTATTATTCCTTCTCCTCTGAGGTTAAGCTCACCGTTAAATTTAATTTTCTTAGGCAGGTTTTTAAAATATTTAGCGTTATGGGTTATATCTTCTCCAATTTCGCCGTTGCCTCTTGTTACGGCCCTTTGAAGTTCGCCGTTATTGTAAGTAAGCACTATGGTAAGTCCGTCCAGCTTCCAGCTGATTATGCCTTCCTTATCTCCAAGCCAGCTTACAAGCTTATCGGGCTCCTTGGTTTTATCCAGCGAAAGTATTGGACTGTCATGCTTTACCTTCTGTAAGGAGCTGAGCACTGTATAGCCTACCCTCTGCGTGGGGCTTCCTCCGTATACTATGCCGCTTTCATTCTCAAGTTTTACAAGTTCATCATAAAGCCCATCATATTCGTGGTCGCTCATTATCTGCCTGTCTTCCTGATAATAGGCCCTTGACGCCTCATTAAGTATATCAATAAGCTCTTTCATTCTGTCCATTGGCTTTTACTCCGTTTCAACTTTAATTAATTTTGAAAGTCCTGCCATAAATTTCTTGGTTCCTTTTCCGCTGAATGCTACAGTGACCTCATAGTCTGCACCAGCGCTTTTTATATCCTTAACTTCTCCAACTCCGTATTTAGGAGCCCTTACCTTATCTCCTATACTGAAGTTTATGGATACTTTATTAGGTTTTGGCAGTTCGGTTTTATAAGGATTTGAAACTACCGGTCTTTTGGGTGTTTTTATGCTGTCTTCAAAGCTCCAGTGTCTTGGCTGCTGAACAGGCTCCCTCTTTTTAAATCTGTTGTCCAGAAGTTCGGGAGGAAGTTCCGCAAGAAATCTTGAAGGTGCGCTGTACTGTATGATTCCGTGCTGCATTCTATGGAGAGCATAGGTCATAAAAAGTTCCTTCTTTGCCCTTGTTATTCCAACATAGCACAATCTGCGTTCTTCTTCTATCTGTTTAGGGTCTCCGGAAATGATAGCTCTGTTTCCGGGGAAAAGGCCCTCTTCCATTCCTATCATAAATACATAGGGGAATTCCAGACCCTTTGCGCTGTGGAGCGTCATAAGAACAACGGCGTCATCATCTTCATTATAACCGTCTATATCAGCTACTAAAGCTACATCTTCCAAAAATGCTGAAAGTGTGGCTTCTTCCGTTGTCTTTTCAAATTCCACTGCTTTTGCCACAAATTCGTCTATATTTTCGATACGCATCATTGCATCGTCGCTTCCGTCAGCTTCCAATTCACCCTTATAACCTGTCTCCTCAGCTATAGTATTTATTATATCGCTTACGCTCATACTCTCCGACCTCTTTTTTATGTCACACATAAAGTCATAAAAATCGGTCAGTTTTTTACCTCTGCTCTTGAGCTCAGGATATTCCGCAGCTCTTCCTAAAGCCGAAAACAGAGTTATATTTTTTTCTGCGGCTATAAGCTCGGCAGTTTCTATGCTTTTATCTCCTATGCCTCTTTTGGGCACATTTATTATTCTTTTCAGAGCTATGGCATCGGCCGGGTTATCCAAAAGCTTAAGATAAGCAAGTATATCCTTTATCTCTCGTCTTTCATAAAAGCGTACTCCGCCGAAAAGTTTATAGGGTATTCCTTTTTTTACAAATCTGTCCTCTATGGCTCTGGACTGGGCATTTGTGCGGTATAATACGGCAAAATCGTTATATGACGCTTTTCCGTTTAATGCATTCTTATCTATTGTTTCAGCCACGAAAACGGCTTCTTCAATGTCATTTTCAGCCCTGAAAATATGTATTACACTTCCGCTGCCGTTTTCCGTCCAGAGGGTTTTATCCTTTCTTGACTTATTGTTTTTTATGACACAGTTTGCAGCCGAAAGGATATTTTTTGTGGAGCGGTAATTCTGCTCAAGTTTTATAACTTTTGCATCAGGGAAATCCTTTTCAAAATCAAGGATATTCCTTATGTTTGCACCTCTCCATCCATATATACTTTGGTCGTCATCACCTACTACACAGAGGTTTCCGTGCCCTGAAGCAAGCAGTTTTACAAGTTCATACTGAGAAGTGTTTGTATCCTGGTACTCATCCACCATTATATATCTGAATCTATCCTGATATGCCGCAAGCACATCGGGTCTTGTTCTGAAAAGATACACGGTCTTATAAATAAGGTCATCAAAGTCTAACGCATTATTCCTTAAAAGCCTGCTCTGATATGTCTCATATACTCTGGAAGTTTTCCATGCCATTATATCAGCCTTATCGACTTCCTTGAGATAGGCTTCCCAAGATATCATTTCTTCTTTCAGGCGGCTTATGGCGCTTATGGCATATCTTACGGTATAACGCTTGTCCGTTATACTCATATTAAGCTCCTTAAATACCTCTTTCATAACCTTTTCTTGGTCATCGGCATCATATATGGAAAAATCCTTTGAAAATCCAATTTTGTCTATTTCTCTTCTAAGTATCCTTACACAGGTTGAATGGAATGTGCTTATCCATACATCCTGAGCAGCTGCGCCAGCCAGATTATCCACCCTTTCGCGCATTTCCTTTGCCGCTTTATTGGTAAAAGTAATGGCGAGGATATTATAGGGTCTTATGCCGTGTTCAAGCATATCCGCTATTCTTACCGTAAGAGCTCCTGTCTTTCCTGAGCCTGCTCCGGCCAATATCAAAACAGCTCCGTCTTTCTGTTTAACAGCTTCCTGCTGCATAGGGTTTAACTGTTCGTAACCTATCATATTCTTATCTCCTATTATCTCAAAAACGGGACGTTAATCTTATTTAACTCCCCGTTTCTCAGTTTAAGCTTTTTTATTTGCAGTTACAAATTTTTCGTTATATAAGTATTCCCAGTCATACTGGACAGGGAGTATCTCAGCACCTGTAAAATCA
>CABPCX010000112.1 GCA_902406135.1 uncultured Eubacteriales bacterium | reverse complement strand
TGAAGAAATCGGAGAAATTTATGAATATACTTCAAAGAGCAAAGTAAACTTTAACGTAAAAGATGATAAACTTGTCAATTCCTTTATAACCACAAGAATAAGGCCAAGACAAAGAAAAAATCCTCCATCAGGAGGAAGAAGCAGAAATTCATCTGCCCATAGAGCTTCCAGCGGAAGAGTACACACAGGAAGAGGTAGAAAATTCTAAAATCATATATTAAAAAGGACCAAAGATTTGTTTGGTCCTTTTATTATTTAGGCAATATAAAAAGCCCATAAAAATGGGCTTTTTCTTTTTTTATTTTTTCTTTGCTATTTCTATATTTACTTTCTTACCTTTAATTTTGCTGTTTTTCATTGTTGAGATTATATCTCTGGCATATTCTGCGGGTACATCAACAAATGTATAGTCATCATAAAGGTCGATATGTCCGATAAGATTTCCGGGAACACCTGCTTCTCCGGCAAATGCACCTACTATATCTTTAGCTCTTATTTTATTTTTCTTTCCGGCATTAATGAAAAGTCTTATGGTATCATCTCCGGAGTCACCATAGATTTCTGTACCTCCGAAATTGATATCGTCAGTATCATAGGACATAAGGTCGCTGAGACTTAATTTGAGCAGGGCAGCAGCTATGTCTGTGGCAGCAACATCGTCATCATTTACCATATTGTCAACGATATCTATATATTTTCCAAGACCGCCGTTATCAATAACTTCCTTTACTTTTTCAAGGAAGGCCGCTGTCTTTATTTCCTCAATGTCGCTGAGGGTAGGGAGCTTTTTCTGCACTATTTTTGTTTTTGTATAGCGCATAATATCTCTGAGTTTATATATTTCCTTTCCTACACAGAAAGTAAAGGCCTTTCCGCTTCTTCCTGCACGTCCTGTACGGCCTATTCTGTGAACATAGTATTCATCGTCCTGGGGTACGTCATAGTTAAATACTATATCCACATCGTCTACGTCGATACCTCTTGCGGCAACGTCCGTTGCGACGAGTATCTCTATGGTGCCGTTTCTGAACTTCTGCATTACCTTATCACGCTGCTGCTGTTTAAGGTCTCCATGAAGGGCCTCGGCAAAATAACCTCTTCCCTGAAGCTGTTCAACAACTTCGTCAACACGCTTTTTAGTATTGCAGAATACAATTGATAACTTGGGAGCATACATATCTATTATACGGCAGAGGGCATCGGGTTTTGTCTTCTCCTTAACATCAAAATATGCCTGCTCAATACTGGGAACAGTAAGTTCTTTTCTTGTCACCTTTATGTATTCGGGACTGTTCATATATCTTCTTGAAAGGTCAAGTATTTCCTCGCTCATTGTAGCTGAGAACATAACTGTCTGTCTTTCTTCGGGGATTTTGAGCATTATTGTTTCGATATCATCTCTGAATCCCATATCAAGCATTTCATCGGCTTCATCGAGTACCACATACTTTACGGTTCCCATTTTGAGAGTATGTCTTCTCATATGGTCCATAACTCGTCCGGGAGTACCGATAACAACCTGAACACCTTTTTTAAGGGCTGTTATCTGTCTGTCAATGGGCTGTCCTCCATATATGGGAAGGACTTTTATGTTTTCCTTATACTTAAGGAATTTTCTGAATTCCTCGCTTACCTGAATGGCAAGCTCCCTTGTAGGGCAGAGAATAAGAGACTGAAGACTTTTATCGTCAGGGTCAAGCATTTCAAGCCAGGGAAGGCCGAAGGCCGCTGTTTTTCCTGTTCCTGTCTGGGACTGGCCGATGATGTCACGTCCGTCCATAATAATTGATATTGCCTGTGACTGTATGGGAGTTGCTTCTTCAAATCCCATATCTTTTACTGCACGGACTATTTCGTCCGATAAATTCATTTCTTCAAATTTAAGATTTTCCATAGTATTCCTTTCATTACTAACATTTATCCAGCAAATGTACCTATTATATCAGCGAAAAAAACAATTTGCAAGTATTAGATTTTTCGTTTATAATGTTGCTGTCATATTTTGTAACAACTTTGTAATGGGTTGTTAATTTATTTAGATTGGAGAAACATATATGCAGATTTTGAGAGCTATGCTTCTGGGCCTGATACAGGGCTTTTCGGAATTTATGCCCGTCAGCAGTTCGGGAAACTTATACTTTTTCAGCAGTCTGTTTAATATAGACGCATATACGCTTTCCTTTAACATTCTTTTACATACCGCAACTCTTGCGGCTTTGATATTCATATATTTCAAAGACATAAGAGCTATGATAGCAAATCCAACATCACATCTTAATAAGATGGTAGCTGTGGGAATTATACCTATATTTGTGGTATCCGTTATCTTCCAGATGAAGATAGATACGTTTTTCTACGCATCAAAAGCTTTGGGAGTGTGCTTTATATTTTCAGGTGTTGTACTTTTTTATGAAACCATGTATTCGCCCGGTAAAAAGAAATTCAAAAATATGAAGATAAAAGATGCACTTATAATCGGAGCTTTTCAGACAGTGGGAGTAATACCCGCCGTATCAAGAAACGGTATGGCAATCTGCGGAGGACTTCAGAGAGGATTTGACGGAAAAACTTCTTTAAAATACGCTTACCTGATGTCCATACCGGCAATGCTTGGAAGAATATTTGCAGACGTACTTATGATATATAATAACACCGACAGTACGGTTACAGATGTTTTTGGCGCATTTTCTATGATTTTTGGATTTGTTGCGGCCTTTGCAGCCGGCGTTGTGGCCATCAGGATAATGCAGAGACTGGCAGCTAAAGGAAAATTCAGAATATTTTCTTATTATATGTGGATTATCGGACTGATAACTCTCGTTGATATGCTGTCATTAAATAAAATATTCTAATAATTTCTTGACAATAAAAATGAATGTGTTAGAATATCTTTGTTATTATATTATGAAAACAGCTGTGAAGGCGAAAAGTAGTCTGATTTGTTGTTCCCAGAGAGAAAGCGTCTGCCTGTATTGGCTGGCTGAAATCGCTTTTGTTTCAATCGTCAGATGAAGTTCACGCCGGAGCTTGTCCGCTGAACATTTTTAAGTAGGCGGATACGTATTCCGCTCGTTACGCGGACACGCTGTATTGGCAGCGTTGATGAGTGCCTGCATTATGCAGGAATCAGGGTGGTACCGCGGATATATACCTTCGTCCCTTTTATTTGGGACGAAGGTTTTTTTATTTACAGCTGAAAATCTGAAAGGAGCTACATTAAATGAAGGAACAGCTTAATGCAATCTATGAGAAAGCCGTTGAAAGCATTAAAAATGCTGAACAGTTAAAGGACATTGATGAAATTAAAGTTAAGGTTCTCGGTAAAAAAGGCGAACTTACAGGAATACTTAAGGGAATGGGAAAACTCTCACCCGAAGAAAGACCTGTAATCGGTGAAATGGCAAACCGTATAAGAGCTGACATCGAAAGCAAGATGGAAGAAGCTAAAAAAGCCTTTGCCGCTAAGGAGCAGGAACGCAGACTTAAAGAGGAAACAATAGATGTTACTATGCCCGGCAAAAAATGCGAGTGCGGACACAAGCACCCCATGAGCATCGTTATAGATGAAATAAGCGACATATTCATCGGAATGGGTTACGAAATCGTTGAAGGACCCGAAGTAGAGCTTGACTACTATAACTTTGAAGCCCTCAATATCCCTAAAAACCATCCTGCAAAGGACGAACAGGATACATTCTATATAAACGGAGATATTTTGTTAAGAACACAGACATCACCCGTTCAGGTAAGAACAATGGAAAGAGGTATACTCCCCATCAGAGCCGTATGCCCCGGTACAGTTTACAGATCAGATGAGGTTGACGCAACACATTCACCCGTTTTCCATCAGTGTGAAGGTCTTGTAGTAGATAAGGGCATAACAATGGGAGACCTTAAGGGCGCCCTTGAAGTATTCGCAAAGGAACTCTTCGGAAAGGATATAAAGGTAAGATTCAGACCTCATCATTTCCCCTTCACAGAGCCTTCAGCTGAAATGGACGTAACATGTTTTGCCTGCGGCGGAAAGGGCTGCCGTGTATGTAAGGGCGAAGGATATATCGAAGTGCTTGGCTGTGGTATGATACATCCCAACGTATTAAGAATGTCAGGTATCGACCCTGAAGTATATAGCGGTTTTGCATTCGGTATGGGTCTTGAGCGTGTTGCTATGCAGAGATACGGCATAACAGACCTTCGTCTGCTTTTTGAAAACGATATGAAATTCCTCAAACAGTTCTGATAGATAAGGAGTGTGAAAATAAATGGATTTATCAATGTCTTGGTTAAAGGACTATGTTGATATAGATGTAGATATAAAAGATTTTGTTGAAGACATTACGCTTACAGGCTCTAAGGTAGAAGGCTGGAGCGAAATGGGCGGAGAGCTTTCAGGCATAGTTACAGGTAAAATTACAGAAATAACAGCGCATCCCAATGCGGACAGACTTGTTATATGTAAGGTGGATATCGGCAAGGAAATGCCCCTTACAATCGTTACACATGCGCCAAATGCAGTAGAGGGTGCTTATGTATGCGTTGCCCTTGACGGAGCAACTCTTGCAGGCGGTGTTGTTATCCATGATACAGATTTCAGAGGAGTTATGTCATACGGTATGATGTGCTCTGTAGAAGAAATGGGATTTGACAGACATGACTTCCCCGAAGCTCCCGAAAACGGAATTTATATTTTCCCTGAACCTGTTGAGCTTGGAAAAGATGTATGTGAAGTTATGGACCTTAAGGATAAAGTAGTTGAGTTTGAAATCACATCAAACCGTCCTGACTGCTTCTCAACAGTAGGTCTTGCTAGAGAAGTTGCAGCAACATACAACAAGGAGTTCAAATACCCTGAAATAAGCGTCAAAAACGAAATAGACGGAAATATCGATGAGATGGTTCAGGTAGAAATCAAGAATCCTGAATTATGCCCCAGATATACAGCAAGGGTAGTTAAGAATGTAAAAATCGAGCCTTCACCCAGATGGATGAGAAAGAGACTTCGTGCCAACGGTGTAAGACCCATAAACAATATCGTAGATATTACAAACTATGTAATGCTTGAGCTTGGACAGCCCATGCACGCTTTCACAATCGGAAATATCGACGGAAGCAAAATCATAGTAAGAAATGCAGAAGAAGGCGAAAAGATAACAACCCTTGACGGTGTGGAGAGAAATCTTGACCCCTCAATGCTTGTTATATCAGATGTAAACAAAGCAGTAGCCATCGCAGGTGTAATGGGCGGAGAAAACTCAAAGGTAAACGGAAGCTCAGACACAATACTTTTCGAGTCAGCTAACTTTGACGGTCCCAGTGTTCGTATTACAGCTAAAAAAGTAGGCTTAAGAACTGACGCATCAGCAAAATTCGAAAAGGGCCTTGACCCCAACCTTACTATGGACGCAGTAAACAGAGCCGTACAGCTTGTTGAAATGCTTGGATGCGGTGAAGTAGTTAAGGGCGTTGTTGACTGCTATCCTAATAAGAGAGAGTCTTGGAGCCTTGATTACAGCCCCGAAAAGATAAATAAACTCCTCGGTACAGATATATCTGAGGATGAGATGATAAAGATATTTGAAAAAATCGAGCTCAAGGTAGACAAGGCAAACAAGAAGGTAGAAATACCTACATTCAGACCTGACCTTGTAAGTATGGCTGACCTTTCAGAGGAAGTAGCAAGATTCTATGGATATGACAAGATTGTACCTACACTTGCTGCCGGAACGCCTACAGTAGGAAAGAGAACATACGCTCAGAATATAACAGCAAAAATAAAGAATTCTCTTATATCAAACGGCCTCTGCGAAGCTATGACATTCTCATTTGAGAGCCCTAAGGTATTTGATAAACTTAATATTCCCGAAAATGATGACCTCAGAAAGACTGTTGTAATCTCAAATCCTCTTGGAGAGGACTACAGCATAATGAGAACAACAACTCTTAACGGAATACTTACTTCACTTTCAACAAACTACAACAGAAGAAATGAAAGTGCAGGACTTTTTGAAATAGCAAAGATATATATACCCAAGGCAGTACCCGTTACAGAGCTTCCTGACGAGCCCGTTAAGGTAACTGTTGGTATGTACGGAAATACTGATTTCTTTGGAATCAAGGGAATAGTAGAGCATATGATTGATACTCTTGGCATAAAGGATGCAGAGTTTGTTCCCAACAAGGATATCTACTGGATGCACCCCGGAAGAACAGCTGACGTTGTTATCGGAGGAAAGACAGCCGGATATGTAGGAGAACTTCATCCTGCAGTTGCAAAGAACTATGAGATAGGTACAAGAGTATATATCGCTGTACTTGATGAGGAAACTCTTATTCAGGCTTCCGACCTTCTTACAGTATATAAACCTCTGCCTAAGTATCCTGCAGTTGTAAGAGACATATCAATGCTCGTTAAAGACGAAGTATATGTAAGAGACCTTGAGAAGGCTATAGATGAAAACGGCGGCAAACTCGTTGAGGATATAACACTGTTTGACGTATACAAAGGCGGACAGA
>CABPCX010000111.1 GCA_902406135.1 uncultured Eubacteriales bacterium | reverse complement strand
AAGGGGAGCAAAACATCTCAGGGAGCTTATAAAAGCGGCAGAAGAAGGCTATGAATGTTCGGTGCTGTTTGTAATACAGATGAAAAACATCAATAGCTTTGAGCCAAATTATGCCACGGACCCAGACTTTGCTTCTGAGCTTATAAGGGCTTCTGAAAATGGGGTAAATATTCTGGCCTATGACTGTATAGCTGCTGAAGACTCTTTATGTATTGACAAAGGAATAAAAGTCGTTTTAGACAAAAACAAATTATAAATATTTATAAAAAAGCACCGGAATTTAATTTCCGGTGCTTTTTTAAATCTATTAATCAATCTTCCGCATAAGGATAAGCCTTATTTAAAGTCTCCATTATTTTAGATACAGGTATGCTGAAATCAATGTCAGAGCAGAATTTTATCAGCTCATACATACCTCCGCTGTGGTAATAAAGTATCATAATTTCTTCTGGCGTAAGTTCGTTTCTGCCTAGCTGTTTTTCCATCATAATCCTGTTATATTTTAAAACAATATCAAAAAGCTTTTCATAGCAGCTGGATTTTTTTACGACTTCAATAAGATTTCTGTTTTCTTTCAGTTTTTCAAAATATTTTTCCGCAAAACATTTTAAATCCATACCTCTGCATTCATCAAGTTCAGTTTGAAAATCATTAAAAAGCTTATCCACCGCATCTATAAGAACATCATCTATTTTTTTATAATTTCTGTAAAAGCTCATCCTTGATACTCCGGCTTTTTTGGTTATATCAGTTATGGTTATTTTTTCGTAGCTTTTTTGGGATATTAGAAATATAAGGGCCTGTATTATACTGTCCTTGGTAATATCTTTCATAAATATCAAACCTTTCTAATTTATTACAACATAATTTTTAATTAAAATCCAATTGAATAGGAAACATAATGATATTATAATACATAGACAAATAAAGTGACAAATGTAACATTTTATAAAGGAGAGAATTTTATGCAGGAATTAAAACCGAATAAAAAGCCGCTGTACGTTTACTGGCTTGCGGCGCTGATAATATTAGTTTTGCTTAATACATTCGTTTTTCCTCTGGCCTTTAAGAAAGAGGTGCAGAGCGTAGACTATGGAACATTTATGACTATGATGGAGGAAAAGGATATAGGCTCTGTAATGGTCAATAATGATGAAATAGTATTCACCAATAAAGACGAAACAAAAGTATATACAACGGGAAATATGAATGACCCTCAGCTTGTCGACAGGCTTTATGAATCAGGTGCAAAATTTGACAGAGAAGTAGTAGATGAGATGAATCCTCTATTGTACTATTTCTTCAGCTTGATAGTACCCATCGCCCTTATGATATTCATTTCAAGATGGATATCCAAGAAGATGGCTGAAAAAATGGGCAATAACCCAATGATGATGCAGTTTGGAATGGGCAGCGGAGGAAACGCCGCTAAGGTATATGTAAAAAGTGATAACGGAATAAAATTTAGTGACGTTGCTGGCGAAGAAGAAGCAAAGGAACTTCTTCAGGAAATTGTTGATTACCTCCACGACCCTCAGAGATATACGGAAATAGGAGCTTCACTTCCTAAAGGAGCCCTTCTTGTAGGACCTCCGGGTACAGGTAAAACACTCCTTGCCAAGGCTGTAGCCGGTGAGGCAGATGTACCCTTCTTCTCAATATCAGGTTCGGAATTCGTTCAGATGTTCGTTGGTATGGGAGCTGCTAAGGTAAGAGACCTTTTCAAACAGGCTAAAGAAAAAGCTCCCTGCATAGTATTTATAGATGAGATAGATACAATAGGTAAAAAGAGAGACGGCCAGATAGGCGGAAACGATGAAAGAGAACAGACTCTTAACCAGCTGCTTACCGAAATGGACGGATTTGACGGAAATAACGGAGTTGTTATACTTGCTGCAACAAACAGACCCGAATCCCTTGACCCAGCGCTTTTAAGACCCGGAAGATTTGACAGAAGAATACCCGTTGAGCTTCCTGACCTGCAGGGACGAATTGATATACTTAAGGTACACGGCTCAAAAATAAAGACAGACAATGGTATAGACTATTCTGAAATAGCAAGGGCAGCAGCCGGAGCATCAGGAGCGGAGCTTGCCAATATTGTCAATGAGGCTGCCCTCAGAGCAGTAAGACAGGGCAGGAAAAAAGTTCAGCAGCAGGACCTTATGGAAAGCGTTGAAGTTGTAATAGCAGGTTATCAAAAGAAGAATAAAATACTGTCAGACAAGGAAAAACTTATAGTAGCATACCATGAAGTAGGCCATGCGCTTGTTGCGGCCCTTCAGACCCAGTCTGCTCCCGTACAGAAGATAACCATAATACCAAGAACATCAGGAGCCCTTGGATATACAATGCAGGTAGAAGAAGGCGAACACTATCTTATGACTAAAACAGAGATAGAAAATAAGATAGCTACCTATACAGGCGGACGTGCCGCTGAGGAAATAATATTTAAGGATATAACAACCGGAGCATCAAATGATATCGAGCAGGCAACAAAGCTTGCAAGGGCAATGGTATCAAGATTTGGTATGGCCGATGAATTCGGAATGGTAGCCATGGAAAACGTAACTAACCAGTATCTTGGAGGAGATGCTACCCTTGCATGCTCTGACCAGACCCATACAAAAATAGATAAAATGGTAGTTGATATAGTAAATGGCCAATATGCTAAGGCTAAGAAACTTTTGCAGGATAATATAATTAAACTTCACGAAATAGCTAAGTTCCTTTATGAGAATGAAAATATTAAACAATAAAAATGAGGCGGTGTAATCCTTAATGAATCTAATGTTCACTTTGGACTCCAATTATATACCACAGCTGAAAGTATGTCTTAAGTCCATCATCAGATTTCCCTCCGATGATGGATGGGACATTTATATACTTACAGGAAACGCTGATGATGAGTTTAAAAAACTTGAAAATGACCTTAATAAAACAGATGGGGTAAGGGTCCATCTTATAGAAGTAGATGATATACTCTTTGATAATTTTCCTGAGATAGGCAGATATTCTAAAGTAGTATATTACAGGATATTCGCCGCATCAATTCTGCCTGACAACATAGACAGGATACTTTATCTTGACCCTGACATTGTTGTTATAAATCCTCTTGACGAGCTTTATAATTCGGATTTTGAAGGCGGATATTATATTGCCTGCAGTCATACAAAGGCCGTCCTGACAAAAATAAACAGGCTCAGACTGGGAATAAAAAATGACGCTCCATATATAAATTCCGGTGTTATGATGATGAATATAGAGCTCCTCAGAAAAGAGCAGACAATGAAAGAAGTCATAGAGTATGTGGAGAAGAGAGGAAAGTTTTTTGTACTTCCGGACCAGGACATTATAACAGCACTCTATGGCGACCGTGTCAAGCTTATAGATACGTTTATTTATAATTTGAGTGACAGACTTATATCTTTAAATAATATGAGCCCGGTTTTAAACGAAATAATAGACCTGGACTGGGTGAGAAAAAATGCTGTTATAATCCACTATTATGGAGATAATAAACCCTGGAAAGAAAACTATAAAGGAATATTAAATGTATTCTATGACGAGCTTTCTTAAGTTATTTGTAAGAGAATAGAAGCATAAAATGAATTGACCCAAATGAGTTAATATGGTACCCTCTGTTTATGCAGTTAAACGGAGGGTAATTTTGTAAGCAGAGGAGAATCAATATGAATACAAAATTCAAAGATGTTTTTTGGGTAATATTCGGAAATACTCTCAATGCCTTTGCAGTAGCATTTTTTATACTGCCAAACGATTTGGCAATGGGAGGCGGTACAGGTATATCACTTATAGTAAACCACTTTTTTAATATACCGATATCTGTTTTCGTACTCATATTTAACATTATAATGTTTGTCATAGGAGCAGCGCTTCTCGGGAAGAAATTTGCGGTAACAACTGCCATAAGCACATTTTATTATCCGTTTATACTTGGAGTTTTCCAAAATGTGATAGGCAGTTATTCAGCTACAAATGATATATTTTTGAATACGTTTTTTGCCGGACTGCTTATGGGATTATCCCTCGGAATAGTCGTAAGAGCTGGGGCATCAACGGGAGGTATGGATATACCGCCTTTAGTTATAAACAAGTATTTCGGAGTATCTGTTTCATCCGCAATGTATGTATGCGGATGTATAATACTTGCCGTGCAGCTTACATTCAGGGATACCGAAAAGATACTTTACGGCATAGTGCTTATAATGATAACTTCGCTGGTGCTTGATAAGATGATTGTCCTCGGAAAGCAGAGAGTACAGCTGCAAATCAGAAGCGAAAAGTCAGAAGAAATAAAACAGGCCATTATGGAGAAAGTGGGACGAGGAGTTACGGTGCTTTACGGCGAGACAGGATATATGGGAGAAAGATGCAACATAGTTTTGACCGTTGTTTCAAACAGACAGCTGTTAAAGACTGAGAGAATAGCAAAAAGCATAGACCCTTCATCATTTGTAATAGTAAACTCCGTAAAAGAGGTAGCCGGAAAGGGATTTTAAAAAAATAATACGGCGGTTTTTGTTATGCGGTTTGTTTTTTGTCAAAGGGTTTAAATATAAATTCGGGCAGTGATAATACCAGAAGAATGGCAATTACGCATACGCCTACGATTTTTATACATATCATAGTCTGGTCAACTGCGTTATACATATCGGATATTATTATGGCATAGGCTGCATTATACATATTTCCTCCCGGAGAAAGGGGGAAAACTGAAGGAAGAACATATACCATTACTGGAATATGTCTGCGCATTGATGTTATACGGGCAAGGAAAGCAACCAGCAGAGCTCCGAAGAAATTGGCTGATGTTCCAAATCCGTATCTATGTATGAGGAAATAGTATACTCCGTATCCTAAACCTCCGAAAATACCGCAGAAAATAAGTTCCTTCTTAGGTGTGTTATATACTATCGCAAAGAAAAAGCAGGCCATAAATGCCATTAGCATTTCGATTATTATTGTGCTCATAAAACCGCACCTCCTAAAGCCTTCCATATTATCATGGCAAAGGCAACACCTGTACTGATTGCCGCTGCCGTGAGGAGAGCCTCATAGGCCCTTGTTGTTCCTGAGGTGTAGTCTCCGTGTAAAATATCATTTACCGAGTGGACAAATGGTACGCCGGGGGCTATTGGCATCAGAGTACCGATTATTATTTTGTCAAGGGTTGAGCCGATTCCGAAATTCATAAGCAGTACAGCCATAAAGCCTGCCACAAAACCTCCGCAGCAGTTTACAAGGAAAGTAAATGTATTGTTTGAGTTGAGGGCCTGAACAAATATGCCCATACATATACCGGCTATAACCGAGGCTATGCCGTCTATTATCTGGCCGCCAAACATAAGGGTCCTGAAGGCACCTGCCATACCAAAGGCAAGGATTGTCACCCAGTATGGATATGTAGCTTTGGAATCCACGTTTTTAAGCTCTTCTATGGCTTCATCGGCAGTGAGCTCGCCGTTTATAAATGAGTTTACGATATCCTCAATAAGCGATACGTGCTCAGTATGCATTTTCTTTTTTGGCACCTGTTTTACCATGGTTGTGACACCGGTTTCTTCTGACTCAACGGTCACAACTATACCGGTAGTCGTTACGAAAATCTCGTAGTTTTTAAATTCACGGGATTTTAAAATTCTGTTTATCAATCCCTCGATTCGATGGGTACCGCATCCGTTTGCAAGCATTCTTTCGCCGGTTGTAACGGCGAATTCGAGGACGCTTTTGTTATTCAATTTTAAGCACTCCTTTTAATAAAAAACTGTTAAATAATATATATAGACATAGAGAAACAATATATAGTGATTTTTTCTATTAAAGATAGTATATATTGTTTGAATATTTGCGCCTACGATAAATATTATTTAACTTTATTTGCTAAAAGTCAACAAAAAAAATAATTATTTATAATGAGCATATTGCGAATATAACAAATAAAATTTTTTTTTCAAAACGATAATGACATAAAGGCATTTATAGTATATAATCATAAATGATTACACTGTACGTGGATAAATGTATTTATAAGGAGGACAACGACATGAATATACTTGACTTTTCAAGAATTGCCCAGGAAGATCCCGAAATAGTAGCAGCTATGGAAGCGGAACTTAAAAGACAGAGAGACAATATCGAGCTTATAGCTTCAGAGAACTTTGTTTCACCCGCAGTTATGGACGCTATGGGTACACATTTGACAAATAAATATGCTGAAGGTTATCCCGGAAAACGTTATTATGGCGGATGTGTCAATGTGGATGTTGTCGAAAATCTCGCCAGAGAAAGAGCAAAACAGCTTTTTGGCTGTGAGCATGTAAATGTTCAGCCCCATTCAGGAAGTCAGGCTAACATCGCTGTTTATTTCGCAATGCTTAATCCCGGAGATACCATCCTTGGTATGAATCTCAGCCATGGCGGTCATTTAACACACGGTTCACCTGTAAATCTTTCAGGTAAATATTTCAATGTTGTTCCTTACGGCTTTATAGATTATGATGAATTTGAAAAAATCGCAAAAGAGTGCAAGCCCAAAATGATTGTTGCAGGCGCCAGCGCTTATGCGAGAGTTATAGATTTTGAGAGAATAGCAGAAATAGCAAAGGCTGTAGGAGCATATTTCATGGTAGATATCGCCCATATCGCAGGTCTTGTTGCGGCAGGCGTTCATCCTTCACCCGTACCCAAGACCTG
>CABPCX010000110.1 GCA_902406135.1 uncultured Eubacteriales bacterium | reverse complement strand
CAGGTGGTAAAAGCCGCTGTCAGAAAGAAAGAAAATGACCCGCCTACAATTGATTTTTATTCCGTTAACGAGATAAAAGTAATCAAATCCAAGAGACATAAAAAGCAGGACGAGGAAGTTTTGGATACGAGTCTTGATGACTGACAGAGGATTTTTATATGAACGTGGAAATAAAGGATAATGAAAGAGTGGACGACCTTCACCGCAAGGGATATGTTATAATACAGGACCCCAAGAGATTTTGTTTCGGCATAGATGCCGTCATACTGAGCGGCTTTGCGGAAGTCAAGAAAGGCGAGAAGGTAATGGACCTCTGCACGGGTACGGGCATAGTACCCATACTTCTTGAGGCCAAGACCGAAGGCAGTCATTTCACGGGTCTTGAGATACAGGAAGAAAGCGCGGAAATGGCGGCCAGGTCAGTGCTTCTTAATGACCTTGGGGAGAAGGTAACCATTGACTGCGGAGATTTAAAAAATGTGGATGAACTCTACAAGGCCGCATCATTTGATGTGGTGACGGTAAATCCGCCCTATATGAATGACGGGGGAGGGTTAAAAAATGTATCTTCTCCAAAGACCATAGCAAGGCACGAAGTTTTGTGTTCTCTGGATGATGTTGTGAAGGCGGCCAGGAGGCTTTTGGCTCCCCAGGGAAGGCTGTATATGGTTCATAGGCCCCATAGGCTGACGGACATAATCGTAACCCTTAGGAATTACCGTCTGGAGCCCAAGAAAATAAGATTTGTGCATTCCTTTTATGACCGCGAGCCGGTGATGGTGCTTATAGAGGCGGTATCAAACGGCAGGCCTATGGTCAAGGTAATGCCGCCGCTGGTCATCTATAAAGGTGACGGCAGTTACACCGATGAAATTATGAAGATTTATTATGAATAGGATGAGTGTTTTGAGCGGAACATTGTATTTATGTGCCACACCCATAGGGAATCTCGGAGACATAACGCTCAGGGTCATAGAGATACTGAAAAGTGTAGACCTTATAGCTGCGGAGGACACGAGAAACACCCTCAGGCTGCTTAATCATTTTGAGATAAAGACGCCTATGACGAGCTATCATCAGCACAATTTGGAGACAAAGGGCCCGGTGCTTATAGAAAAGCTTAAGTCAGGAATGAACATTGCCCTTGTGAGCGATGCCGGAATGCCGGGCATATCGGACCCGGGAGAAGATATGGCCAAAAGGTGCAGGGAAGAAGGAATACCCGTTACCATAGCGCCGGGGGCATCGGCTGGCATATCGGCCTTAGTGCTTTCGGGAATGGATGCAAGGCGTTATATTTTTGAAGGATTTCTGCCTGTGGACAAAAAGGAAAGACAGAGTGTTCTTAAAAATCTTGAAAAAGAGACAAGGACAACGGTATTTTATGAAGCGCCGCACAGACTTACGGATACACTGGCTGTACTTTTAAAGACTGCCGGCGACAGGGAAGCAGCAACGGTAAGGGAAATAACCAAAAGATATGAGGAAGTAAGGCATGATACCTTAAGCGGACTTTTGGAATACTATAAAGAAAACCCTCCCAAGGGCGAATTTGTTATAATTGTGGGAGGAATGGACGAAGGCGTCCTCCGTCAGGAGGAGATAGACAGCTGGTCCGAAATATCCATAGAGGACCATATGAAAAGGTATACGGATGCGGGAATGAGTGAGAAGGAAGCCATGAAAAAGGTTTCCAAGGACAGGGGCGTATCCAAGAGAGAAATTTATGCTTATTTGAATAAGGATTGAGAGCAATGGAAGAAAGAGAAAAGAGAACCTATGAATTTTTGGATAATCTGAGAGTGCCCTATGAAAAATATGAGCACGAGGCCATAATGACCATAGAAGCGGCCGAGGAACTGGATAAGAAAATGGGACTTGAGATATGCAAGAATCTGTTTTTAAGCACAAGACACAGCACCGAGTTTTACCTTCTTCTTATGGTGGGCTCAAAAAAATTCAATACGGGCAAGGTATCCAAACAGATAAACGTACCCAGAATGACCTTTGCAGGCGATGATTATATGCTGGAATATCTGGATATACGTCCGGGAAGCGTAAGTCCCCTGGGGCTTATGAATGATAAGGGGAATAATGTAAATCTTCTTATTGACGAAGAAGTGCTGAATATGGAAAAAATAGCGGTTCATCCCTGTGTAAATACGGCTACACTGGTTATAAATACAAAGGATTTGATAGAGAAGATACTTCCTGCATGCGGCCATTCATATACGAAGGTTACGGTTTAAATGTTGAATATCCGCCGTTATGGTGTATAATGAATATCTGAAGGGAGTTGAGACGATGATAGAAAGACTTGCTTCGCTGGGAGCGTATAATTATTTTATCGCTGCGGTGATGGCGTTTTTTGTGACGTATATCATATTGAGGATATCCAGTATAAGAAAGATACTCAATGAAAGAGACGAACTTGAAATGGATATCAAAAATGTGGATAAACGTTCGGTTATGGAGCGCTGCGCCAAGATGTTTCCTATAGATACCATGGTATTTAACGGCAGTGAGTTTAAAAAAGGCATGACAGTCAAAATAACAACTATGCAGAAAAAGGTATTTCAGGGCCAGTTTGTTGGCAAAAACGAAATGGACATAATCTGCATACTTACAAGAGAGCATATAATTGCTCATGAAATCAAAAAAATAACTGACATTGTATCGGTTGATGATACAAAGACAGAATGAGGTGTTTTATGAACAAAGTATACATTCCGGAAGGATACAAGTGCCCCCTTACTATTTATGAAATGCAGAGGGCCATCGATTTTATTAAAAAGGTATTTCAGTATCACTTAAGCAGTGAGCTTAATCTTAAAAGGGTATCGGCTCCGCTTTTTGTAGATGAGGAGTCAGGACTTAACGATAACCTTAACGGTTATGAGCGTCCCGTATCATTTGACGTACCCGCAGCGGGAAGAACATGCCAGGTAGTGCATTCCCTTGCAAAATGGAAACGCTACGCCCTTAAAAAATATGATTTTTATGAGGGAAAGGGTCTCTATACTGATATGAATGCCATCAGAAGGGACGAGGAGCTTGACAATATACATTCCATCTATGTTGACCAGTGGGACTGGGAAAAAATAATAAGACGCGAGGACAGAAACATAGAGTTTTTAAAGGAAACCGTGCAGAAGATAGTCAATGCCATCTATGACACTTGGGGACAGCTTAAAAACGAATTCCCCGTGCTTTCAACGGAAATAAGCAAAGACATAAAATTTATCACAACACAGGAACTTGAAGATATGTATCCTGACCTCACACCCTCAGAGAGGGAAAATGCCATTGTAAAGGAATACGGAACAGTATTTCTTATGCAGATAGGCGGAAAGCTCAAATCAGGCAAACCCCATGACGGAAGAGCCCCCGACTATGACGACTGGGAGCTTAACGGAGACATACTTTTCTGGAATGACCTCCTTGGCAGAGCCTTTGAGGTATCATCTATGGGTATAAGGGTTGACGAGAAATCCCTTGACAGACAGCTTACACTTTCAGGCTGTGATGACAGAAGAAATCTTCCTTTCCATAAAGCCCTTCTTAACGGAGAGCTTCCTCTTACCATGGGCGGAGGTATCGGACAGTCCAGACTTTGTATGCTTATGATAGGTACAGCCCATATCGGTGAAGTTCATGCCAGCATGTGGGACGACAACACAAGAGAAGCTTGTGAAAAAGCAGGAATAATGTTACTTTAAAAAATATAAGCCGGAGATTTTCTCCGGCTTTTTTGTCAAAGAGGAGGACGGCTGAATGAAGAAATTAATGTTTACAATGTGTCTTTCCATGTCCGTTTTAATGATGAGCGGCTGTGTTGTCATAGGAAACGGCGGAGGAGAAAAACTTACGGACGAGGAGAAGGCTGAGATAGAAGACGCCATAGACGAAGCCGGAGAGGCCATAAACGAGGCCGGAGAAGAAATAGGGGATGTCCTGGACTTAGTCAAAGAGGAAATGGACGAGGAACTTAAAAATGTGGACTGGGCAAAGGAATTTTTTGAGGATTTCGATGACAGTAATAAAGATATAAAATTTATTAAAGTCAGTACGGAAGACGGCTCTGAAATTTCGGAAATAGAAGACGAAAAAGAGTTCATAAAAAACATTGATGTGGATAGCTGGGAAAAGACAGATACACTGCCTGAAGGACTTAAGAAAGAGACAGAGTATATAATCAAACAGCAGGGTACGGAAACGGTTTTCGGAAACAGCAGTGACAAATATTATGAAATATGCCGTCTGACACTCTATGAGGGAAACTATGTTACATTTGATATGCTTTCCGACGAGACGGTAAGGACATTTACAGATGTGGTTTCCGAAGAATGGCTCACATCAATATACAGTGTTTCGCAGGAAACGGCTGACTGTCTTAAATAAAAACAGTGCTTAGCGGACATAAAAAGGGGAAGTTTCGGTAAAATCCGAACTTCCTCTTTTGTTTTATCTGAAAACGGGTCATAAGCCCGATGCAGAAGAATTTTATATAATAAAAAACGGCGGTAAAACCGCCGTTTTGTTTTTATTCTCCCTCGCTCATTTCGTCAATGAGTTTGTTTTTAAGTTCGATAAGCTTGTCCGAAAGGTCAACGGGCACAGTATGGGGATTTGCAAGACGTCTGTGCTCATCCCAGAGGGTTGCCAGCTCACCTGCGCAGTATTCCTTTATTTCGTTGACGGAAGGTGAAGTGTATACACATTCGCCGTTTTTGAATACGGGTACAAGAAGTTCCCTTATGGTGTATTCGCCGGGCTTGAGTATCATTTTCTTCCATTTTGCCATATGGTCAAAGAGTTTTATTCTTTCGTTTTCGTTGTACTGCTCATCATCAAGACAGATAAGGTCAGCTTTTATTTTTCCCGTGGACTTGTCATAGAAACGCATTACCTTTTTGATGCCGGGATTTGTAACCTTTGAAGGGTTGTTGCTGAGTTTGATTTTGGGGATAAATCCGCCGTTTCCGTCGCTTTCGGCCGCAAGTTTGTATACTCCGCCGAAGGAAGGACAGTCATCGGATGTGATGAGTTTTGTTCCTACACCCCAGTTGTTTATTTTTGCGCCCTGAAGCTTAAGGCTCATAATAAGGTTTTCGTCCAGGTCGCTGGATGCCGTTATTTTTGCGTCGGTAAAGCCTGCTTCATCAAGCATTTTTCTGGCTTTCTTTGAAAGGTAGGCTAAGTCGCCGCTGTCAAGACGTATGCCGTAATTTTTAAGCTCAATGCCCGCTTCCTGCATTCCCTTAATCACTTTTATGGCGTTGGGTACTCCTGAGCGGAGAGTGTCGTATGTGTCCACAAGGAATGTGCATGCTTTGGGGAATGTCTTTGCGTAATGTCTGAAAGCTTCTATCTCAGAGGGGAAACTCATAACCCAGCTGTGGGCATGGGTGCCGAGAATTGGTACTCCGAACATTTTTCCCGTAAGGACGTTGCTGGTGCCGGCACAGCCTCCGATTATGGCTGCCCTTGCGCCGTATATGCCGGCGTCGGGACCCTGGGCTCTTCTGAGACCAAATTCCATTACGGCGTCGCCTTCAGCCGCCCATACTACCCTTGAAGCTTTGGTTGCTATAAGGGACTGGTGATTGATTATATTGAGCATTGCGGCTTCGATTATTTGAGCTTCGATTATGGGGGCCGTAACCCTTACGAGGGGCTCTGTAGGGAAAACTACCGTGCCTTCGGGTATGGCGTATATGTCGCCGGTGAATTTGAAGCCCTTAAGATAGTCAAGGAATTCTTTAGAAAAAGTATTTAATGAAGCAAGATAATTTATATCGTCTTCCGAAAATCTAAGGTTTTTGATATAGTCTATGACCTGCTCCAGTCCTGCTGCAATGGCAAATCCGTTTCCTGACGGGTTCACACGGTAAAAAACGTCAAATACCACGGTCTTGTCATGGCTTCCCGCATCAAAATATCCCTGCATCATGGTAAGCTCATAAAAGTCCGTGAGCAATGACATTGTGTCAAAATTCATTGAAAAAACATCCTCTCAAATATACTGCTAACAATTATACACTAAATTAACAAAAATTGAAATTATTATAAAAAATCAAAAATAATCCACTTTGTTTTAGTCATTTCTGATATTATAGTACAGCTTCGAGATATTTTCAACAAATTATTTTTACATTATAAATGTAAAAACGGCATTTTTATCAGTAGATGTTAAAAGCGGCTTAAATTGGTATGTAATACTGGTGAAGGTAAAAATTAAAAACATAAATAAATAAGAACATTGTATCAAAACCAAAGAATATAATATCATAAACATTGTATGAAAGCTGGAGTGGATTTGTCTCAATATAATAATAACTGCTGCGGCAGATGCTGTAACGGCCAGAACTGCTGCGGCAATAAGTCTTGCTGCAGCTGCCAGTCCTGCTGTGAGGATAACTGCTGCCGTCCTGATATATCAGGCCCCACGGGACCGACAGGACCAACGGGCCCCATAGGTCCTGCAGGAGTAACGGGTCCCACAGGTCCGGCGGGTGTAACGGGTGCGGCAGGAAGAACGGGAGCCATAGGCCCGGCAGGAGCAACAGGCCCCACAGGACCAAAGGGAGACAGCGGTGCAGCGGGTCCAACAGGACCGACAGGCCCCACGGGAGCAACAGGTCCGGCAGGAGGCCCCACAGGTCCCACAGGAGCAAGAGGCGGCGACGGGGCAACGGGTCCGACAGGTCCCACAGGCCC
>CABPCX010000109.1 GCA_902406135.1 uncultured Eubacteriales bacterium | reverse complement strand
GGGAAGACCTGAATGGACAAAAAGCGGAGACGAAAAATTCAAACTCTGCGGAAGGCTCTGGCCCCATAAAATCAATGGTGAAGGCCATTTTGTGGCTAAAATGAGGAAAAAAGACGGTGGAGACAGAACATATTTCACCGGACATGAAGGAAATAAAATAGACGGATTTGAATATTTTGAGGAGTTTGCCGCACAGAATATAAAGAATGTAGATTTTAACGGAGATTTTGAGACATTTGGTGAGAAACTCTATATGCTGCCAAAGGGACTTCCTTCTTTTAAAGGCCTCAGAGTAGTAAGAAACGGATGGTATCTGGGAGATATAAAAAAGAAGAGATTTGAACCGTCACAGGCCTTTGCCATGGGACTTAGCGGAGACAATGTTAGACTTACAGAAAATCTGAAAGATTATGATACAGCGGTCAAATATCTTAAGGGAGAGACCCTTGAGACAGAATTAAAAGAGGACGGCTGGGTGCTTGTGACCTTTGACGGACTGGCCCTTGGCTGGGCAAAAAGCCAGAAGGGAAGACTTAAAAATAAATATCTTCCCGGCTGGAAATGGGAGTAAAGGAGAATATTTATGGCTTTTTTACCGGTAACAAAAGAAGAAATGATAGAAAGAGGCTGGGACAGGCCTGATTTTGTATATGTTTGCGGAGATGCCTATGTGGACCATTCTTCTTTCGGAGCTGCTATTATATGCAGGGTCCTTGAAAGCAGAGGGTACAAAGTATGTATTATACCTCAGCCTGACTGGCACAGCACCGATGATTTTATGCGGTTTGGAGAGCCGAGACTTGCCTTTCTTGTAAGTGCCGGAAATATAGATTCCATGGTAAACCATTATACAGTGGCTAAAAAGAAAAGGTCAAAGGATTCCTATTCTCCCGGAGGAAAGGGCGGAATGAGACCTGACAGGGCTACAATAGTTTACTGCAATAAAATCAGAGAAGCATATAAGCATACGGCGATAGTTATTGGAGGTATAGAAGCGAGCCTTAGAAGGCTTTCCCACTATGACTATTGGGACAATAAGGTCAGAAGGTCAATCCTTTTAGATTCTGGAGCGGACCTCCTTCTTTACGGAATGGGCGAGCACCAGATAGTTGAGATGGCGGAAGCTTTAGACAGCGGCATACCCGTTGAGGAAATAACATATCTTAGGGGCTCCGTATATAAGACAAGGGACAGGGAGCGTATAGGAGACTGTATATGGCTTCCGTCCTATGATGAGACTTCATCAAGCAAGGAAAAATATGCCGAAAGTTTTATGATACAATATAGAAATACTGACTATGTAAGCGCAAAAATCCTTGCAGAGGAATACCGCGAGGGAATAGTGGTACAGAATCCTCCTTCACCTCCGCTTTCACAAAACGAGCTTGATGATGTATATGCTCTTCCGTTTATGAGGACATATCACCCTATGTATGAAAAAGACGGTGGAATACCTGCCATAGAAGAAATAAAATTCAGCCTTTCGGCAAATAGAGGATGCTTTGGCAGCTGCAGTTTCTGCGCCATAGCCTTTCATCAGGGAAGGATAGTTACGGCAAGAAGTGATGATTCGCTCATAAAAGAAGCCGAAATAATGACCAAGGAAAAGGATTTCAAGGGTTATATACACGACGTAGGCGGCCCTACGGCAAACTTTATGCGTCCTGCCTGTGATAAACAGCTTAAGGCGGGTGCCTGCGTTGACAGACAGTGCCTGTTCCCTGAAAAGTGTCCCAATCTTGTGGTAGACCATAAAAGATATTTAAAACTTCTTAGAAAACTCAGGGAACTTCCGAAGGTCAAAAAGGTATTTATACGTTCGGGAATAAGATATGATTATCTTATTTATGACAAAGACGAAACTTTTTTCAGGGAGCTGTGCAAACATCATATAAGCGGACAGCTGAGAGTAGCGCCTGAGCACGTATCAGACAGGGTGCTTGAAAAAATGGGCAAGCCCGGAAGAGATGTTTATGACAGATTTGTTAAAAAGTTCGAGGAGATAAATAAAAAATACGGTTTGGACCAGTACTGTGTTCCGTATCTTATGTCGAGCCACCCGGGAAGCGACCTTCGTGCCGCTGTGGAGCTTGCGGAATATCTGAGAGATATTGGACATATGCCTGAGCAGGTGCAGGACTTTTATCCGACGCCGGGAACCCTTTCCACCTGTATGTATTATACGGAAAAGGACCCTCGAACAGGGAAAAAAGTATATGTTCCCAAAAATCCCCACGAAAAAGCAATGCAGAGAGCGCTTATGCAGTATAGGGTGCCGTCTAACTACGACCTTGTGAAAGAGGCACTCATTAAAGCGGGAAGAGAAGACCTTATAGGTTATTCCCATCACTGTCTTATAAGGCCTGAAAAGAGCGGAGCAGAGAAAAACAATAGAAATCAATATTCAAAGTCAGCTCCGAAAAGAAACGATAAAAGGACAGGCAGCTCAAAGAATAATGCCGCATCTGCAAAGAAGAAAACCATAAGAAATGTTCATAAAAAATCAAGATAAACAAATCCCTCGGTATTGATACCGGGGGAATTTATATGCCGTAATTTATATATGGAGCGTGAATAAAATGAAAAGTTCTTATGAAGCAAATAAATGCTGTGACATTGATGGTGTAATATATATACCTTCCGATTTACCTGATATAGAAGAACTCATATTAAATTTAGAAAGTCTTCCTCCAACAAGGCTGTTTGATGATATGTATTTTGTAGGTACTCCCTTTGTTGGCACCATAGTCCTGAAAACAGAGGAAGGGCTTGTACTGATTGACAGTATGAATACAGAAAAAGACGGCAGAGAAATTATCTTCCCCGGACTTAGAAAACTGGGCTTAGACCCTTCAGACATTAAAAAAGTCATATTGACCCACGGACATATTGACCATTACGGAGCTGCCAAATTTATAAAGGAACAGACAGGATGCAAGGTGTATATGACAGAAACCGACCATAAGTATATGCTGGACTTTATATATCCTTTTAACAGCAGCGAGATAATACAGGGAAAAGAAGCCGATCCTGGAATAGATGTATATATAAAAGACGGTGACGTGATAAAAAGCGGAAGTTATGAAATAAAGATAGTATCTACACCGGGCCACACTCCCGGAGGAATATCACTGATTTTTCTTGTACATGACGGAGAAGACGAGCACTTTGTAGGCGTATGGGGAGGAACAAAAATAACTCCTGAAATGAGCAGTGCCTATGATTATATACAGTCCATAGAGCATTTTTCAAAAGAGACTGAAAAATATGGAGTTGACGTGTCCGTTCAAGTTCATCCTTTCGTAGACTATAATCTTGAAAGGGGAATATTCGACGGAGAGTGTAAGACAAAAGACTCAGAAGGCCGACATCCTCTCGTTATGGGAAAAGAAAGATACAGAATATTTTTAAACTGCCTGATGGCCTATGCGGTAGGAAGCTTTGAAAAAATGAAAAGTAAAAATGACTGAAATTCAAAAGGTTTATTTCATTGACTTTTTTTGGAGGGTCTTATATAATCAAAGATATCTATTTTGATTTATAGGGGTGAGTCCTGAATGAGAGACGTTACATATATCGGTACAAGGAATAAAGATATAAAAATGAAGGCATCGCAGGCAATACTTAAGGGTATCTGTCCTGACGGAGGACTTTTTATACCTGATGAGATGCCTGTTATGGATAAAACAATAGACGACCTTGCGAAAATGGACTATCGCGACCTTGCCTATGAAGTAATGAAGCTGTTTTTCACTGATTTTACGGAAGAAGAACTCAGATACTGCATAAACAGCGCTTATGATGAAAAGTTTGACACAAAGGAGATAGCGCCTGTTGTCGAAAAAGACGGAGTATATTTCCTTGAGCTTTTCCATGGAAAGACAATAGCATTCAAGGATATGGCTCTTTCAATACTTCCTTATCTTATGAAAACATCTGCTGTAAAGAATAATATCAAAAAAGAAATCGTAATACTTACAGCGACATCAGGAGATACAGGAAAGGCAGCCCTTGAAGGATTTGCCGATGTTGAGGGCACAAGAATAATAGTTTTCTATCCTGACGGAGGAGTAAGCCCTGTGCAGAAAATGCAGATGGTAACTCAGAAGGGTAAAAATGTATGTGTTGCTGCCATAACAGGAAACTTTGACGATGCGCAGAGTGCTGTAAAAACAATCTTTACTGATGAAGAAATGATAAAGGAGCTTGACGAAAGAGGCTTTATGTTCTCATCTGCCAACTCCATAAATATTGGAAGACTTATCCCTCAGGTAGCATATTATTGGTATGCATACTGTACTCTTGTAAGAAAGGGAAATATAAAAGCAGGGGATAAGATAAACTTCACTGTACCCACAGGAAACTTTGGAAATATTCTTGCCGGATATTTTGCAAAGAAAATGGGCCTTCCTGTAAATAAATTCATTTGTGCTTCAAACAGCAATAAGGTACTTTATGACTTTTTCCGTACAGGAACATACGACAGAAACCGCGAATTCATACTTACTGTAAGTCCCTCAATGGATATACTCATTTCAAGCAACCTTGAGAGACTTGTATGTATGCTTACTTCACAGGAAGAAACGGCAAAACTTATGAAAGCCCTTGCCAGTGACGGAAAATATACAATGACTGTAAAAGCCGATGACATCGTAGGCGAGTATGCAGATGAAGAAGAAACATTTACAGCCATCAGGACTATGCACGCAAATACAGGATACGTTATAGATACACATACTGCTGTAGCCTATGCCGCTTATGATAAATATATTAAGGAAAGCGGAGATAACACACCTAATGTGATAGTATCTACAGCAAGCCCCTATAAGTTTGCGAAGGACGTATGCACTGCTCTTGATGAAAAATACAGAGACAGAGATGCATTTGAACTCATGGGCGAGTTGGAGAAGATAAGCGGAGTAAAAATTCCTGCTCCCGTAAAGGATATTGAAAAGAGAGAGATTATGCATAATAATCTCTGCCAGAGAGAAAAGATAAAAGAGTTTGTAAAAGAACAGCTTTTAAAATAATGAATAAACAGTAAAAACAGGGTCATAGGGCCCTGTTTTTTTATGCATAAATTCACAATGTTTTATGGAAATTGTATGAATAAATATGATTCTGAAATATAATTATTATATGTATATAAAATGTAAAATATGTATTTTTAGTATATAAAATAATGCGTTTATTACTATTTGCACAATAAAATGCAATCTTTGCTTATAATTTTATGAAAAAATCAAAGTGGATAAAACTTGTATTTTTATACGAAATCGTGTATTATATACCATAAATTAAACGAGATGGCTGAGGTGAAAATCTATGGGTAAAAAAACAAAAGTTTTTATTGATGGAAGAGAAGGTACAACGGGCCTTAGAATATATGACAGACTTGAAAATATGGATGATATAGAACTCATCATATTAAATGAAGAAGACAGAAAAAATACTGAAAAAAGAAAAGAAGCACTTAACGGCTGTGATATTGCTTTTCTTTGTCTTCCCGATGCGGCTGCCATAGAGGCGGCAGAGCTTGTAGAAAATGACCATGTGGTCCTTATAGATACTTCAACTGCCCATAGAACAGACAGTGACTGGGCATACGGCCTGCCTGAACTTGGCGGTAATTTTGAAGATAAAATAAAGAATTCAAAGAGGATAGCCGTTCCCGGCTGCCACGCCAGCGGATTCATAGCTCTTGTTTATCCTCTTATTGAGAAGAAAATCATATCCCCCGATATCAGACTTTCCTGCTTTTCACTTACCGGATACAGCGGCGGAGGAAAAAAGATGATAGCCGGATATGAAGACGAAAACAGAGATAAACTGTTTGATGCTCCAAGACAATACGGCATCACACAGAATCATAAACATCTTAAAGAAATGAAAGCAATTACCGGTCTTGAAAATAAACCTGTATTCTGCCCCATAGTCGGTGATTTTTACAGCGGTATGGAAGTTACAGTGCCTCTTTTTAAAGAAGACCTGGCAGAGGGCTTCACAATAGAAGATGTAAAAAATGCTTACAAAGAGAAATATAAAGGAAGCATAATTAAATACGTTGAAAACGATGATAAAGACGGATTTTATTCATCGGCGGATATGTCAGGATTTGATAATATGAAAATATCCGTTGACGGAAATGAAGAAAGAATGATACTTGTGGCCAGATATGACAATCTTGGAAAGGGCGCATCGGGCGCGGCCATAGAGTGTATGAATTATAAACTTGGAAAAAATATAACAGACGGTTTAGACATAAAGGAGTGTTGACATTATGAATTACATTGAAGGCGGAGTTTGTGCGGCAAAGGGCTTTAAGGCATCAGGAGTACACTGCGGCATAAGAAAACAGACTACTAAAAAAGACCTTGCGCTTATCGTAAGTGAAATTCCCGCTGCGGCAGCAGCTGTATATACACAGAATCTTGTAAAGGGAGCACCTATTTACGTTACTAAAGAAAATATCAGTGACGGAAAGGCCATGGCCATTATCTGCAACAGCGGCAACGCCAATACATGCAATGCCAACGGAATAGAGATAGCTGAGCAGATGTGTGAACTTACACAGAAGTTTACAGGAATAAATAAAAAGGACGTTATAGTGGCTTCAACAGGAGTTATCGGCCAGCCCCTTTCAATTGAGCCCATAGCAGAAGGTATGGATGCCCTTGTAAAAGGCCTTGGAGATAACAGTGACGATGCGGCACAGGCCATAATGACAACA
>CABPCX010000108.1 GCA_902406135.1 uncultured Eubacteriales bacterium | reverse complement strand
CTAAAACAGCCGTTGATTCGGTGCTTTCCGAAAAACTTGAGTATTTCCTTGAGGAAAATCCTTCGGTGGCCAAGACCATATTTGAAAAGGGACTTTTGGCTTCCAGGGCCAGGGACGCCGCAAGAAAGGCCAGAGAACTTGTAAGAAGAAAAACAGGCCTTGAAAATACAAAGCTTCCCGGAAAACTTACGGACTGCACAAGCAAGGACCCTACGGAATGTGAAATCTACATCGTAGAGGGTAATTCAGCCGGCGGCTCAGCCATCAAGGCCAGAGACCCCAGAACCCAGGCTGTCCTTCCCCTAAGAGGTAAAATACTTAACGTTGAGAAGGCCAGACTTGACAGAATACTTAATTCCGAGGAAATAAAAAATATGATAACAGCCTTCGGAACGGGAATTTCCGAAGATTTCGATATATCAAAGCTCAGATACCATAAAATCGTCATCATGACCGATGCCGACGTGGACGGAGCCCATATCAGAACTTTGCTTCTGACATTCTTCTACAGATATATGCCCGAGCTCATAAAGGAAGGCAAAGTATATATCGCTCAGCCTCCCCTTTACAGAGTTGAGAAAAACAAACAGCACTATTACGTATATGACGATGCGCAGCTTGAAGCTCTCTATGCCGAAATAGGCAGGACAGGCATTAAGGAAGTACAGAGATACAAAGGTCTTGGAGAAATGGACTTCGACCAGCTCAGGGATACTACCATGGCCGTTGAACACAGAATATTAAAGAGAGTAGACCTGGAAGACGCCATTACTGCCGATGAGATATTCAGTATGCTTATGGGTGACAATGTAGAGCCCAGACGTGAGTTTATTGCAGAGAATGCGCAGTATGCGGAGATGGATTATTGAGAGCGCGGAGCGCTTGTTAAGCCGAAAACAGGTTTTCGGCTTGAAGCGAAAATCCTGAGGGATTTTCGCTTGGAAGTTACTGCATAGTCGGTGAGGAAAATAAAAGTTCCCAGGAGAAACTTTTATTTTCAGGCACGGGCGAAGGAAAATTTATCGGACACTGCGGAAAATGAATTTCCGCAGCGGACGGAGTGCTTGTTAAGCCGAAAACGGGTTTTCGGCTTGGAAGTTACTGCATAGTCGGTGAGGAAACAAAAAGTTCCTAAAAGAAACTTTTTGTTTCAGGCACAGGCAGGATTTTAGAGAACGGACACCCTGTGAAGTGAATTCACAGGGTGAATGAAATATTTAGATAGGATTCGGAGATCGGAATTTTGATAGCCGAGTCCGAAAGAATTTAGATAATGAGTTGTCTTCAGAGACACCAATTTCGATAAAACGTCTTTTAATGAAAATTTGAAAGGGTTATAAAGATGAGTGAAAAAGAACTGGATAAAGTCATTTCCGTTGACATAAACAACGAAATGAAACAATGCTATATTGACTACGCCATGAGCGTTATTGTGGCCAGGGCTCTTCCCGATGTAAGGGACGGTCTTAAGCCTGTTCAGAGACGTATACTTTACTCCATGAGCGAGATGAATCTGGACCCCAACAAGGGCTACAGAAAGTCAGCCCGTATCGTCGGTGATACAATGGGTAAGTACCACCCCCATGGTGACAGCTCCATATATCAGGCAATGGTACGTATGGCTCAGAATTTCTCCATGCGTTATATGCTTGTAGACGGACATGGTAACTTTGGTTCCATAGACGGATACGGCGCAGCTGCCAGCAGGTATACAGAGGCCAGAATGTCAAAGATTACGGCTGCTATGCTGGCTGATATTGATAAAAATACCGTTGATTTTGTACCAAACTACGACGAAAACGAGAAGGAGCCCGTTGTACTTCCTTCAAGAATACCCAATATACTTCTTAACGGTACTACGGGTATTGCCGTAGGTATGGCAACAAACATACCGCCCCACAATCTGGGAGAGGTAATAGACGGCTGTGTCCTTATGATAGACAACAAAAAGGAAAACAAGGACACGGAAATTGAGGACCTTATGGAATACATAAAGGGTCCCGACTTCCCCACAGGCGCCACAATTTTAGGAAAAAGCGGCATAAGGGCAGCCTATAAGACAGGAAGGGGAAAAATAGTAGTACGTTCCCTTGCCGAGATAGAGCCCATGCATGGCGGCAGGGAAAGAATAGTCGTAACAGAGATACCCTATATGGTAAATAAGCTCAGACTTATCGAAAAGATAGCGGAGCTTGTAAAGGACAAAAAGATAGAGGGCATAAGCGATATTTACGATGCTTCATCGGGTGACGACATAAAAATAATCATAGAGCTTAAGAAGGACGTAAATGCCAACGTTATACTTAATCAGCTTTATAAGTTCACGCAGCTTCAGGAAAGCTACGGAGCCATAATGATAGCCCTTGTAAACGGCAAGCCCCAGGTGCTTAATCTTAAACAGATACTTGAGGAATATCTCAAGCATCAGGAAGATGTCGTTACAAGAAGGACAAAATTTGATTTGGATAAGGCTCAGAAGAGGGCTCATATCCTGGAAGGCTTGAGAATAGCCATCGACAATATCGACGAAGTAATAAGCATAATAAGGACCAGCTACGACAATGCCAAAGAAAGACTTATGGAAAGATTCTCTCTCTCTGACGTTCAGGCGCAGGCCATCCTGGATATGCAGCTCAAGAGACTTCAGGGACTGGAACATGAAAAAATCGATGAGGAATACAGAAACCTCATGGCTCTCATCAAAGAGCTTACGGAAATACTTGCCGATACAAACAAGCTTCTGGACGTTATCAAAAAAGAACTTCTTGAAATAAAGGACAAATATAACGACGAAAGAAGAACAAAGATAGTTCAGAACCCCGGCGAAATAGACATTGAAGACCTTATTGAGGAAGAAGCCAGCGTTATAGCCATGACAAACCTCAACTATATAAAGAGAACACCCCTTGACACCTATAAGAGCCAGAATAGAGGCGGAAGAGGTATCATGGGAATGCAGACCAGGGAAGAAGATGCAGTCACAAGACTTTTCGTATGCTCTACCCATGATTATCTGCTGTTCTTTACAAACTTCGGCAGGGTATACCGCATAAAGGGATACCAGGTACCCGAAGCGGGAAGAACCGCAAGGGGTCTTGCCATAGTGAACCTGCTCAGCATAAGCCAGGGAGAGACCATAACAGCCGTTGTGCCCGTTAAGAATTTTGAAGACGATAAATATCTTGTTATGGTGACAAAGAGCGGCGTTATCAAAAAGACCGATATGTCCAGCTTTGCAAATATAAGAAAGGCAGGACTTACAGCCGTTAACCTCAGAGAGGGAGACGAGCTTATAGCCGCATTCCTTACGGACGGAACAAAGGATATATTCGCAGCCACAAGAAACGGTATGGGAATAAGATTCAATGAAAACGATGTACGTCCCATGGGAAGAACGGCAACGGGAGTTAAGGCCATAACCCTTACGGGAGACGACTATGTTGTTTCATCGGATATAATCGAGGAAAACGACAAACTCCTTAATGTAACCGAAAACGGATACGGAAAACGTACCGAAGAAAGCGCCTTTAACGTTCAGTACAGAGGCGGAAAGGGTGTAAAGATACACCAGATAACTGAAAAGACAGGACTTCTTTCAGGCGTCATAAAGGTAAGCGACAATGAAGAACTTATGATAGTTACATCGGAAGGCGTAATCATAAGACTTAGAGGAAAAGAAATATCAACCTTCGGAAGGATATCCCAGGGTGTAAAACTCATAAATCTTGGTGAAGGCGTCAGTGTTGCCGGTATTGCAAAAATTGACGAAGAAGATATAATGGAAGAAGAAAGCCAAAAAACGGAAACGGAAGAATAAACGTTTTATGAGGCCCCATATAGTCAAAAGCTGTATGGGGCTTTTTTAAAAGGAGTGCTTAAATTGAGAGAAATAGAAGTAAATGAGATAATAGACGCCTTAAGGGAACTTTGCATAAAGGCCAACTGCGTTTTGAACGATGACGTATATAATGCCCTTGAAGCGGCAAAAAATACGGAAAAATCACCCATAGGAAAAGAAATACTCTGCCAGCTGACGGATAATGCGGATATAGCTAAAAACGAAAATGTGCCTATCTGTCAGGATACGGGAATGGCTATTGTGTTTGTTGAGCTGGGACAGGAAGTTCATATAAAGGGCGGACTTCTTACAGATGCCATAAACGAGGGCGTAAGAAGGGGATACAGAGACGGATATTTGAGAAAATCCGTTGTTTCCGACCCCTTTATAAGAGAAAATACAAAGGACAATACACCTGCCATAATCCACTATGATATAGTTGAAGGAGATAAGATAAAAATAATTGTGGCTCCCAAGGGATTCGGCAGTGAAAATATGAGCAAGATTTATATGCTTAAGCCTTCGGCGGGTATAGAAGGTGCCAAAGATGCTATAGTACAGGCCGTAGACGAGGCGGGACCAAACCCCTGTCCTCCAATGGTTGTGGGCGTTGGTGTTGGCGGAAACTTTGAAATGGCAGCACTTCTGGCTAAAAAAGCTCTTTTGAGACCAATCGGCTCCCATTCGGATAAGCCCCACTTAAGGGAAATGGAAGAAGAACTTTTGGAAAGAATGAACTCCCTTGGCATAGGACCCCAGGGACTGGGCGGAGTGACTACGGTGCTTGGCGTTAACGTGGAATCATTCCCCACCCATATAGCGGGTATGCCCATAGCTGTAAATATCAGCTGTCATGTTACAAGACACGCGGAGGTGATATTATGAGGGTAGAAGTAAAAGCACCACTTACAAAGGAAGAAGCCGCAAAACTCAGGGCCGGAGACATTGTAAGCCTTACGGGATATATTTATACCGGAAGGGACGCCGCCCATAAAAGAATGGTTGAAGGCTTTGAAAAAACAGGAAAATTTCCCTTTGATATAAAGGACCAGATAATCTACTATGTGGGACCCTCTCCTGCAAAGCCGGGAAATCCCGTAGGTTCCGCAGGACCTACAACGTCAGGAAGAATGGACGCCTATGCTCCCGTACTTCTTGATAACGGTTCAACGGGTATGATAGGAAAGGGTGCAAGAACAAAAGAAGTAATAGAGGCCATGAAAAGAAATAAGGCCGTATATTTCGGAGCGACCGGAGGAGCGGCCGCCCTCATAGCAAAACATATAAAAAGCGCCGAGGTAATAGACTATGAAGACCTGGGTACCGAGGCCATACATAGGTTTTATGTTGAGGATATGCCGCTTGTTGTGATAATAGACAGTGAGGGGAATAATCTATATGAATCAGAGAAGGAGAAATACAGAAATAAATAAACCCGTAAGAAAGAAAAGGCGAAGAAAAAGAAAAATTAGATTTTTTGCCGTTCCTATTCTTATGATAGCTTTTTTTGCCATTGTGGGCTTTAAGTTTATAGACACCATGGAAAAGGCCTTTATGGCATTCAATGCGGCGGAATATATGACCGAAAGAAAAACGGGAAGCATCATAACGGATGCGAAACTGACCTTTACGGGAGACATTATGTGTCACAGCTACCAGTATAACGAAGCCTACGACAGTGCCACGGGCACCTATGATTTTTCCCATAACTTTACGGATATGAAAAAATATTTTGATAATGCCGATTTGGTTATAGGAAATCTTGAAACGGTATTTGCGGGGGAAGATGTGGGCATAAGCGATTATCCATGTTTTAATTCGCCCGACAGCTTTGCCGATGCCATAAAGGACGCTGGCTTTGACGTACTGACCACAGCCAATAACCACAGTATGGACAAGCGTATGGCGGGAGTTTTAAGAACCCTTGACGTACTGGACGAAAGAGGCATTGACCATATGGGCACATACCGCAGTGCAGAAGAAAGGAACAACATACTCATAAAAGACGTAAACGGCATAAAGATAGCCTTTTTATCCTATACATACGGCACCAACGGAATACCCGTTCCTGAGGACTGGCTCGTAAACCGTCTGGATGAGGAACTTGTAAAAAGCGATATAGCAAGGGCAAAGGCCCTTAATCCCGATGTTATCATCGTACTTCCTCATATGGGAAACGAATATGAGGAATATGTCAGGGATACGTTTAAAGACTGGGCGCATATGATGCTTAATGCCGGCGCGGATATAGTTGTTGCCAGCCACCCCCATGTACTTCAGCCCATGGAGACGGTGCAGATAACGGAAGATGACGGCAGTACAAGGACAGGATTTGTTATGTATTCCATGGGAAATTTCATATCTTCCCAGACTACACCTCCGAGAAATGCGTCTATACTCCTTAATATCGACCTTCAGAAAAAGGGAGATGACACATACATAAAGAAAGTATCCTTTGTACCCATCTGGACCCAGTTCCAAAATGCCCAGTGGCAGAATCACTTTGTCGTAAGAAGTGTATATGAAATGCTTACCCTCCCCGAGGACCAGCTCATAAATACCGTAAGAAGCAAGGATATACCAAGACTTAAGGAAATACATTCCCAGACCACAAAGATGCTTCTTAACAGGGATATACCTCTGGAGGAGATACAGGATGAGTATGTTTTTTATGAGGTGGCGTAGAGGATAGAAAGCGGAATAAAAGTTAATAGTAAGAGGCCGTATTCATTTTGAATATGGTCTTTTTAGTTACCTGAATAACAAGTCGTAAGAACTTGGTTTTTAATTTACGGTGATATATATCTGCATTTATAGCCCACCGGGGGAAGGAAGCACTCAGAGTTGCGAAGAATTGAGCACGACCGCTGCCAGTGGCAGGTGAAGGGAGTGTGAAATTCCGTGA
>CABPCX010000107.1 GCA_902406135.1 uncultured Eubacteriales bacterium | reverse complement strand
GCTCGCCCCAGCCGAAGGGGAAGAGATATTCAATATCTGATGTAGCCTTGCTGTAGAAGCAGAGCTCCTCAGGGCTGTGGTCACGTACACGTGTGTTTTCTACCTGAAGTCCTAAATCCTTGAGCCAGTCTATGCAGTACTTTTTCCAGTATGCGAACCATTCAAGGTCTGTTCCGGGCTCGCAGAAGAATTCAAGTTCCATCTGCTCGAACTCTCTTGTACGGAATGTGAAGTTACCGGGTGTTATCTCGTTTCTGAATGATTTTCCTATCTGGCCGATACCAAAGGGAAGTTTCTTTCTTGAAGTACGCTGTACGTTTTTGAAGTTTACAAATATACCCTGTGCTGTTTCAGGTCTGAGGTATACTGTGTTTTTAGCATCTTCCGTTACGCCCTGGAAAGTCTTGAACATAAGGTTAAACTGTCTTATGTCTGTGAAGTTATGGCTTCCGCATGTGGGGCAGGGAATGTTGTTTTCCTTGATATACTCAAGCATTTTTTCATTTGACCAGCCGTCAACTGTTATGTCTTCGCCCTTTTCATGGCAGAAATCTTCAATGAGCTTATCAGCTCTGAATCTTTCCTTACAGTCTTTACAGTCCATAAGAGGGTCTGAGAATCCTCCAAGATGTCCGCTGGCTACCCATGTCTGAGGGTTCATAAGTATTGCACAGTCAAGACCTACATTGTATTTGTTGTCCTGAACGAATTTTTTCCACCATGCTTTTTTGATGTTGTTCTTAAGCTCAACACCAAGAGGGCCGTAGTCCCATGTATTGGCAAGACCGCCGTAAATCTCGCTTCCGGGATATACAAATCCTCTGGATTTTGCAAGAGCAACTATTTTCTCCATTGTTTTTTCCATTTTTTATTCCTCCGTTTTTTATGCCGTTAAAAATAAAAAAGACCTTTATCCCTATAAGGGACGAAGGTCTGTATTCTCCGCGGTTCCACCCTTGTTGGCTAAAAGCCCACTTTGTGAAATGCCGTTCAAAAGCTCCTTTCGCTAAAGTTCAATGACGGTTCGCAGCTACCACCGCCTCTCTGAAAATGATTTCTTTTGCTACTTTTTCTTTATCATAACGGCTTATTTAATTTATAATCCTTAATCTAACAAATAAAGCGCTGATTGTCAATATCAAAATCCCATATTATTTATATAATCCAGAGTTTTATAGTTTTCCCCCAGATATTCTCTCCTGTATACCGAAGAAAAATCCCAAAGCTCCTCAAGGACCGTATCGGATACATCAAAGGCAAAGAGTGTATTTACCGGGCTTTCCGTTATATGTAGAAGGGCCTTAAGGGCGCCTTTATCAAGCTTTCTGCCCCCACCATTATAACATTCTCTACAGTACAGACCATCTGCCGTAAAACCGTAAAAGGCTTCCTCCATCTCTTTTCCGCACTCGGAGCATACCGAGCAGTCACCCATAAATCCGTATTCCCTCAGCAGTCTTAAAACATAAACGGCGGCCACAAGCCTTGGCCTCCTTTTACCCGACGACAGCATAAAAAGAGTTCTTAGAAGCAAATCAAAGGCCCTGTTATTCTCAAGCTCCTCAAAGGAAGCCCTTTCCGTTATTTCCAGTATATAAGCCCCATAGGCCAGCCTTTCAAAATCGTTTCTTATGTCATAAAAACTCTCTATGACATCTGCCTGGGTGACGGAATAAAATCCCTTTCCTTCAAAGAGCGTAAACTCACAGCAGGAAAAAAGCTGTACCGCCTGCATTCCCTTTTTGGTATTTTTAGCCCCACGCACAGAAAGGAGCATCTTTCCATGCTCCTTTGTAAGTACGACTATTCTTTTTCCGCTTTCGCCCATATCGGATTCTTTTATTACGATTCCGTTTACCTTAGAGACCATTCAGCACTTCCCCTTTGTACCAAATCTTCTGCGGGTAGTTAGCCAAGCCTTAGTTTATCAGGCCTGTCCCTTTTTCCCCTTCTGTGCCGTCTGTCCGCAATTTATGCCTATGCCGTCTTCATTATCTATGCCGCAGTGAGCTCTGTATCTGAGATAGTCACTCACCGCTCCGCTTTTTACAAACTCTGTCCATAAACTGTCCATACCATCACTTTCCCTTCGATATTATGCTACCTCAAAAAGAAAATGATATGCTGTCAATTCCTGCTTTTAAATTTATTTAAATATTTCTTGAATCGTATCCGAAGTTTTTAAGCAGGAAATCGCTGTCTCTCCAGTCCTTTTTAACCTTTACCCAAAGCTCAAGATATATGGGAGAACCAAGAAGTCTTTCGATGTCTCCTCTGGCATTTGAGCCGATTTTTTTGAGCATATCTCCGTGCTTTCCGATTATTATTCCCTTATGGGAATCCTTTTCACAGTATATGGTGGCTCTTACATCCACAAGATTTCCTTCGCTTCTTTTTTTCATTTCGGTTATTTCCACAGCTATGCCGTGGGGAATCTCCTCCTGAAGAAGTCTTAATGCCTTTTCCCTTATTATTTCAGAAGCAATCTGTCTTTCAGGCTGGTCGGTTATCATATCCGAAGGGAAATACTGGGGTCCTTCGGGAAGATATTTCCTTATAACTTCAAGAAGCTCGTCCGTATTTGTACCCTCAAGGGCGCTTATGGGAACGATTTCCGCAAAATCATAAAGTTTTCTGTAATTGTCGATTACCTTGAATATTCTCTCCTTATCGGTAGTGTCCACCTTATTGATGACAAGTATTACGGGAGATTTTACTCTGGCAAATTTTTCGATTATAAGCCTGTCCGCCTCAAGCACCCTGTCAGCGGGCTCGATAAGCATAAGCACAGCGTCTACCTCGTTAAGGGTAGTCTCGGCGCTTTTGACCATATATTCGCCCAGTTTATGTCTGGGTCTGTGTATTCCCGGAGTATCTATAAACACTATCTGATAGTTATCCTTTGTCAGGATACTCTGTACTCTGTTTCTTGTAGTCTGGGGCTTATTGGATATAATGGCTATCTTTTCGCCTATAAGCCTGTTCATAAGTGTTGATTTTCCCACATTGGGTCTTCCCACAAGGGATACAAATCCACTGTAAAATTTTTCAGCCAAATCAAATACCTCTCTTATTTCTTTTATTCTTCCGTTGTTTTTCCGTCTTTTCTAACTTCGTCAAGCTTGGCTCTTATGGCCTTAAAGTCTTCCCATGCCGGTCGCTTTTTAGTCTCGTCCCTCAGAAGCGCCGAAGGGTGGTATGTGGCAGTAATCCAAAAGCCCTTCCTCTCGTACCAGCTTCCGTGCTCCTTTGTTATCTTAAAGTCTTTGTCTATTATGGCGGCAGCAGCTATTCTTCCGAGACATACTATTATTTTGGGTTTAACCAGCATCAGCTGATACCTAAGATAATTCATACAGGCCTGCTGCTCGTCTTCATGGGGGTCTCGGTTTCCAGGCGGTCTGCATTTGACGATATTGGCTATGTATACCTGCGAGCGGTCAAGGTTTACCACCGCCAGTATTTTATCCAGCAATTGTCCCGCAGGGCCTACAAAGGGTATGCCCTGCAAATCCTCCTGCTGTCCCGGACCCTCGCCTATGAACATTATATCGGCATCTTTATTTCCGGTACCTATGACCACATTGGTCCTGGTTTCCCAAAGTCTGCATTTTTTACAGCTGTGGCAGGCGCCCTCAAGGATTTCCCAGCTTTTCATAAAAACACCGCCTTATTCTCTGGGTACTCCCGCCCTTTCAAGTATCTCCTTCTGTCTGCGGAACATATCCTCTTCTTCGTCCTTTTCCATATGGTCATATCCCATAAGATGGAGCATACTGTGGACCGTTAAAAACGCCAGCTCTCTTTTAAGGCTGTGGCCGTATTCTTCTGCCTGTTCTTTTGCCTTTTCTACGGATATTATTATATCTCCGAGAACTATCTCGCCGTTTTCGTTCACGTCCGCTTCTTCGCCCTCCTCAAATGTAAGCTGAGGGAAAGAAAGTACATCGGTGGGTCTGTCCACATTTCTGAACTGTCTGTTTATTTCATGTATCTCCTCATTTGTCACAAAGGACAGGCTTATCTCACAGTCTTCCTCAAATTCTTCATACTGCAGGCTTTCAAGACATACCTTTTCCAATACCTTTGTAAGTTCTTCGCTTATTTCACATTCTGTTCTGTTATCTATCAAAAGCGTCATTTTATCACCTGTTCTTCCTTCCTGACATTTTCTCCTGTTTTTTGCTCTCAGCCTTTTCATAGGCTGTTATTATCTTCTGCACAAGAGGATGGCGCACAACGTCTTTATTCGTAAGGGTTATTATGCCCAAATCATCCACATCTTTCAGTATCTGCACCGCATCGGTAAGTCCCGAGCGTTTTCCGTCTCCCAGGTCTATCTGCGTAAGGTCTCCCGTAACTACTGCCTTTGAGCCGTATCCTATTCTGGTCAGAAACATTTTCATCTGCTCGGGCGTTGTATTCTGCGCCTCATCAAGCACGATGAACGCATTGTCCAGAGTACGGCCTCTCATATAGGCAAGGGGAGCTACCTCAAGCAGTCCTCTTTCCATATTTCTTGCATAGGCGTCCGCACCCATTATCTCAAAAAGCGCATCGTAAAGCGGTCTGAGATAGGGGTCTACCTTCTGCTGAAGGTCTCCGGGAAGAAAGCCCAGCTTTTCTCCCGCTTCAATGGCAGGTCGCGTCATTATTATTCTGTTTACTTCATTATTTTTAAAGGCGGTTATTGCCATAGCCATGGCAAGGTATGTCTTTCCGGTACCCGCAGGGCCTATTCCGAAAGTTATGGTATTGTTTCTTATCATATCCACATACTTTTTCTGGCCTAATGTTTTTGGCTTTACCGGTCGTCCGTTTATGGTAAGACATATACAGTCGTCGTATATGGTTCCTACCTCCTTTAACTCACTTCCGGTTGAATTTACCATATAGTTTATGTTTTGGGAAGATATGGTCTCCCCCTTGGATGCTGCCTCCACCAAAGCTTCAACTACAGCTTCAGCCTTAATGCAGTTTTCCTCCTCGCCAACGATTTTAATGCCTTCGCTTCTGTTAACGATTTTAACCGACAATTCCTTTTCGATTTTGGTTATATTCTCGTCAAACTGTCCGAAAATATTTGAAATGGCATTGTTATCGGCCTTAACTATACGTTCTGTCTGCGGCATCTATTCTGTTACCTCCTCGCGCTGTATATAATCTGTTTCTTTTTGTTCGTCTATCCTTATAACAACGGAAGCCTTTCCCTTTACGGTCACGCTTTTTCCGTCCTTATAAACCTCCGCCGAAAGCCCTCTGAGCTCTCCGCCCGTTTCCATAACAAGTTCCTCGGCTTTATCCTCCAGCTGTTTTCTTGCCAGAGCTTCGGCTTCTTCTTCGGTTCTCTGTTTTTTTACGCTCTCCGACTGGCCGTATACTACTTTGTTTATTCCAAAGGGAAGGGTATAGTCCCCTATTTTAAAAACCATACGGTCGTCCGACAGCACATCATATCCTTCAATATCTGACGGAGTTACTATATTTATATTATTTTTACCGATATTTACACTATAATCCGTTTTAGTCTTTCCTGTAAATACTTTTTCATTATAAATCAAAGGAGAAATTCCTTCAAGTTCATACTCCTTCAATGCCCTTACTTCTCCTGAAGCACTGACATATTTTTCACCGGTTATTTGCTCGCCGTCCCTGAGAGGCACTGCACTGCTTATAAGCAGGTCGCCTTTTTTTACTTCGTCGCCTTCCTTTACAACGGCACTTCCCGCCGAAACGGCAATACTTTCTATTATGCCGTCGGAAGAAGCAATGACGTCCATGGGTTTTTCCCTTTCCACATACTGGGTCTCGGGTATGGTTTCAACGATGTTCACCGTAACCCCCGTACCCTCAAGGTCAAGGGCAACCCATGATATATCGCTGTATTCCAGCATAAGTTTTTTCCCAAGTTCGTAGAGGTCCAGTCCGTATTTGAGTTTTCCCGGCGCAAGGCCGTTTTCCTTACAGCTTTCTATTATGTCCTCGGAATTTATCCTTTCCGCGCCTACTACTTTCACCGTCCATATAAAGGACGACATTATGTACATAACTACCGCAAAGGAAAGGACTCCGCCCACATAGGCCTTTCTTTTGGAACATTTTTTCAAAAATACGGGCAGACCGTATTCGCCATCTATCTCAAATCGGCATCCGGTCTTTATTCCGCATTCCTTAAGCTTTTCGATGTTTTTAAGGGATGCCTTCATAATAACGCGGTTCCTTTCAGGTACCACATCCCATATAAAAATACCTCTGTTTGCAGCTAAATTTATAAATCTTTCCACCGAAAAACCGGTAACGTATATGATAACATATCCTCTTATATAATTCCACAGCACAAGAAACATACTACGCTCACCGCCATATCATAAAAATTCGGCAGACATTATTTTACCGGTAATTATAATGTTGTCCGCATCAAGACATTTGATGAACATATCTTTCCCTGTCAGTCTCAATACTCCTACGGACGTATTGACCCTTATTTTTTCGGTACTGTATTCGATTATGCCTTTGTAGTTTTCAACGACCGCCTCTTCAAATCCCCTTAAAGATATAAGGGGAAGGTCAGAAACGATTTCCTCCGGCATTTCAAAGGCGGCCGAAAGCTCTTTTTTTAAATTTTTCTTTTCTTTTTTGCCGCGCCTTCTCATCAAAACCGTCACCCCGATAATAATATACAAAGTTCTGCCTTATATTATTACTATGCAGGCTTTCTGCTGAGAATACATAGGGATAAGTTTTTGGAAAAATAA
>CABPCX010000106.1 GCA_902406135.1 uncultured Eubacteriales bacterium | reverse complement strand
TAAAAATAACTTTCCCGTTTTCGTCTTCTACCCATCTATAATATTCATTTGAAACATAATATTTGGAATTGCCTATTTTTTCTCTGCTGTCTTCATCAGGGAAATTGTTGATAAACCTTATCATAGTACTTATGGCCTGCTCTTTTGTATAGTATCCGTCAGGGTCAAAGTTTCCGTCGCCAATACCGCTCATTATATTCATTCCGCATACGGTATTCACACTTTCTTTAGCCCATGATGATATTTCTTTTCTGTCTTTAAATCCGTCATTATTTACAAATTTAGTCAGGTCAAAGACATCTGCCATTCTTGCCAGTATAAAAGCAGCTTCTTCCCTTGTTATGAGTCCGTCAGGGTCAAACCTTGTGCTGGTTCTGCCTGATATGATACCCATACGCTTCATAGCTGTTACAACTTTATTATCCGTATCATAAAATTTGGTTTCTCTGTCGGAATATGTGATAACTATGCTGTTTGAATCAGACACTTCATTTACGGTAAGATAAGCAAGTTCACAAAATTCTTCCCTTGTTATGTTTTTCGTAAGGTCGTCATCTTTCATAAAATCAGGCACAATGCCGTATTCCAAAGCTTCTGTTACGTAGCTTTCCGCCCAGGACGAATATTTTATCTGTGCCTGAGCCGAAAAACACATACTGAATATAAGGCATAATGATGTCACAGTCAAAGAAATTTTCTTCTTCATAATCATCTCTCCAAAATAAAATTACCCGCCTTAAAACAGGCGGGGATCAATGTCTATCACTGACCGTTATTTTCTTCTGCTTCTTTCTGAGCGCGCACTCTGTCAATGGCCAGTTTATATCCGTCCATTCCATAGGTAAGCGCCCTGTTCACACGGCTTATTGTCGCTGTTGAAGCACCTGTTTTCTCAGCTATCTCAATATAGGTACACTTTCTGTCAAGCATTTCCGCAACCTGCATACGCTGCGCAATAGCCTGAATTTCATGTACAGTGCATAAATCTTCAAAAAGTCTATAACATTCTTCCAGATTTTCCATTGTAAGAATACATCTGAAAAGATTATCTGTTGCTTCGTTTTTTATCTTACTGTTCATTTATTTTCCACCCGTTTCTGTCATTACTTTTTCCAACGATACTATTTTAACATACTAAAGTTTTAAAGTAAACAATCAGTTGGCATTTTCAACAATTTTTAAAAAATTTTTAAACATTTTAACAGAACGGTTTATTATAAGCTCTTCGGGAAAATCCACTTCTTTTATGAGTCTGAGCGCATTTTCAAAGCTTCCTATATGTGTAGCAAAATGAGCATCTGAAGCAAGCACAACAGGAAGTGCCTTTTCTTTACAGAGTTTAAGTATCTCCCCTATATATACTTCACTGCCCTTTCTAAAGCCGTTTGGTATAAGAGACGCATCATTTATTTCTATAAGAGTACCTGTTTCTTCAGCTTTATTTACTATGGCTTTACAGTCTATGGGATATCTCGGGTCACCTGGATGGCCTAATATCTTTACATAGGGATTTTCCATAACCTTTAGTACGGCATTTGTATTTTCCTCCAGCGTGCCAAAGGGTATGCAGGGAGGATGCAGACTGGCTATGGCATAATCCATTCTTTCAAGATAAAACTTATCCAGGTCGACATTTCCTTCATAGTCCATTATATTAAGCTCTGTGCCCATTAATATCTGAAGTCCGTCTATCTCTCTGGGGATAGTGCCAAAATTAAGGAAATATGACGGCTTTGTTCCGCCTTCCATTGCAGGAGCATGGTCCGTTATCCCAAGAAGCTCAAGACCTGCCTTAGATGCATAGGCCGCATTTTCAAGAAGTGTGCTGTACGCATGTCCGCTTGCTATTGTATGTGTATGAACATCAAGAACAAATTTCATTGCATTACCTTCTTATCAATTTTCGTTTATTTTTCTATCCATCTGGCTTCAAGCCTGTATATGGGCTGTCCAAGACCGACAAATCTTTCTTCATACTCTGTCATTATATTGCCTTCATAGTCGCTGTTATGAAGGTCAAGAGAAATATTTGAAAGTCTCCAGCCTGTTTCACAGAATTCATTCAGAGAAGATTCAAAAAATACTGTATTGTCTGTTTTAAGGAATATTTCCTTGTCTCCGTCAAGAAGTGTCTTATAGAGGTCAAGGAAGTGTCTATGAGTAAGTCTTCTCTTAGCCCATCTCTTTTTAGGCCAGGGGTCACTGAAATTAAGATATATTCTTGAAAGTTCCTCCGGTGCAAATATGTCCGCAAGAGTTTCGGCATCTCCCCTGATAAGAGCAACATTCTTCATTTCAGGAAGAGCTTTTCTGGCAGCAATAGCCATTATTGTTGTCTGTCTTTCTATGCCGATAAAGTTTATATCAGGATTTTCAATGGCATTCTGTATAATAAATTTGCCCTTTCCGCATCCAATCTCAGCATATACAGGATTATCATTTCCAAAATATTCTCTCCACATTCCTTTATATTTCTCAGGCTCATGCACAAGATGTTCATTTGTAGAGAGTTCTTTATCTTCCCAGGATTTTTTCCTAATTCTCATATTTCCGCTCCTATTTTGATTCGTAGTAAGTTATCTTATTATTGTGTTTTGCCGCAAGTTTCAGCATCTGAGAAAGCACTGTGGCAAATCTGCCGAATTTAAGTTTCATTCTTTCTCTGTTTACAAAGTTTATTGTAACCGGTGTTTTAAGCTCATCAAGGCAGTCTCCTATGGCATCAAGATTATTGCCGCAGTACTCAGGAAAGCCAAGCTCTTTTACAAAAAGCTCATTTACCTGTGACTTTGCCTCTATTTTCTCACCGTCAATAGTTATCTCCTTCAAAAGTATCACCTCTCATATTTTTTAAGTATATCATAAAACCATTATTTACTCAAATTTTTATTGAAGTTCCTTATAAATAAAAAACTCCGGCTGAAAATCTCAGTCAGAGTAAATAAAATCTTATATGGCTCTTGCAAAATTATATGCCTTAAGTTTATAGGCAATGGCCGACGCCGCAACAATCTTTACCGCATCTCCTATAAGAAAAGGAATTACACACATCATAAGGGACTCCATAAGTCCGTTTCCCGTATTGGCCATAAACCAGGCTGTTCCAAAGGCATAAAGCACAATTGTACCTATTATAAGGGCTAAAGGATATACAAACTTTTCCGATTTAAACTTATCAATTATAATGCCGGCTGCAAAAGCGCAGAATATATAGCCGATTATGTATCCTCCCGTTACCCCTGCAACACGGGCAAATCCTCCTGTAAATCCCGAAAAAACAGGCAGTCCGAAAGCTCCGATAAGGACATATATACATACTGCCATTGTTCCTCTCTTTGCTCCCAAAACAGCCGCTGCTATATATACCGCAAAGGATGCAAGCGAAATCGGTATAGGGCCGACAGGAACTGAAAACGGTGAAAAAATACATATTATAGCCGCAAATACTCCTACGAGTACCATATCTCTTGTTTTCATAATCTTATGCTTACCTCCCCTGAGTTTAATCTTTTCAACCCTTCATTAGTCTTTACTACAAGTGCTGCATTGTCGTCAATTTCTATGGCTTCAGCTTCATAGCTTTCATTGCCGTAGTACACATTGACCTTTCTTCCTATTACATTGGATTTTTTACGGTAAATGTCCAAATACTTTTTACTCTTTATTTCTTCTTCCATATCTTTAAGATTATTCAAAATTTCAGCCGCCAGCTCATTTCTGGATATCTTAATACCACTCTCTTTTTCTACAGAAGAAGCAATGTCTTTTATTTCATCGGGAAATTCCAGTCCAAGGGCATTCACTCCTATGCCTATTATGGCATAATCAATGGTGCCGCCTTCAAAGTCAAATCCAGCTTCCGTAAGTATGCCGCATATTTTTTTACCGTTCATAAATATATCATTTACCCATTTTATCTGAGTTTCTTTTCCAGAAAGTTTATCTATGGCAAGGGCAACAGCAACGGCAGTATACGACGTGATAAGCGGAGCAAGCTCAACATTCATTTTAGGTCTGCATAACAGGCTCATATAAAGACCTGCTCCCTTTGGTGAATAAAACTTTCTTCCAAGTCTTCCCTTGCCGCCGTTTTGTGTTTCGGAAATCACGACTAAATCGCTTTTTCCCTTAAGCGCCAGTTCTCTGGCATAGTTATTTGTAGAATCTACTTCGTCAAGTATATAAAATTCAAGCGGTCTTTCCAGATTTTTCTTTATTGAACCGGCAGATATTTTATTTATATCTCCCTTAAGGCAATATCCCTTATTTGTCACCGCCTCAATTTCATATCCTTCATTTCTAAGTTTGTTGACAGCCTTCCATATACCGTTTCTGCTTACAAATAGCTTTTCAGCCAATGCTTCTCCTGATATGTATTCATTATTCTCAAGTTCAGAGAGTATCTTATCCTTAAGTTCCATCTTCTTCACCTCCGCGTTTGCATTATAATAGCAATAAAAAAAGAGATTGTCAACCTCATATCTAAATAAGGTGACAATCTCTTTTATAATTGATTTATCTTAAATCAAGACCTTCATCTTCAATTTTACCTTCATCAGTTAAAGTAATGGTAGCTTTATCATAGTCATCCTTAAAGTCATCCTCAAGACTTTCAATATCTTTGATACTCCATTCATCGTCAAAATAGTACTTCACTGATGATGTAGAAATATCAAGTATTAAATAGCAATCTTCTGGATCATCTTTTACTTTGAAAGTATCTACCTTAGCGTCATTTATCGCTGAAACGTAGCCCGTTATCGCAACAATTTCATCATCGTCATTAATAACAAGAACAGCTTCAATTTCTTTTCCGTCATCCTCTACAGCTTTTTCAAGCTTTGATGTGCTTGTGATAGATGAATCACCATCAACTATATTAACTGATGTTGATGATGAGTATTCATAACCAGAAATTTCATCATCTTCCATATCGTCAATGTCATCAATTGTTACATCTTCTGTACTGCAAGTATAAGCTACAGCCTTTGTAATCTTATTTTTGCTATTAAGTGTAAGCTCAATGTATACATCATCTTCGTCTTCAATATCCTTTACAAATTCTTCAAGACCGTCTTCATCAGTATCATATTTTTCACCATCAAGCTTAAGTGAATCTATATCATCCTCATCAGCAAAATCATATGACTTATCATCATTGATCTCAACTTCAGATGTAGAAATATCTGTTACCAGTCCGCTCTTGTCTGACTCAGAACTTGAACTTGTTTCAAGATCTTCGATTACTACATCAAGTGATTCAAGATATTCATCATCTCTATCAAGTTCGTAATCATCAATGATCATCTGTTCATCATCATCAAGTTCTTCAAATTTATCTTTGAGATCATCATAGTCAATGTCGTCTCCGTCAAGAGTAAAGTCTACATCTTCAGGCTCATCAGGGAATTCATACTTGTCATCATTGTATGTTTTTACATAGCTTGAAGTAAATGTCTTAATGGCATCTTTATCATAGTCGCCTGTTGAAGAACCTTTAGTAGCTTCAATCTTAGTTACTTCATCATCGTCATTGATGTAAACTTTAGCTGAATAGTTTGTGCCGCCTTTAAATTTATTTACAAGGCTTGAAAGTGAGCTGCTGCTTCCATCAATAGTAACTGTGATGTCACTGTCTTCGATATCATAAGTCTTATTACCGCTGCTTGTCTTAAGAACGATTTCATCTTCAGTAATGTTGTTTATTGTTCCACTCTTGCTTGTTGTGGACTCTTCGCCTTCAGACATAACGATAATTGTTGAAGCTACGTCGCCTTTGCATACAGCAACAACTGAATCGCCAGTTGAAAGTTTTGCTACTGAAGAACTCTTTCCGTCTGCTCCTGTTACAGAAGTTGTAGCATTAGCAGTAAATTTCTTTGTAGAACCGTTTACTGATACAGAAACAGAGTATCCGCTTCCTGAGCTTGTTATTTCTGTAATTTTTCCTGCATACTGAACAACTGTTCCTGGATTTGTTGTTGAGCCGCCGCCTGACTTAAGTGCATTGTATGTCTTTGTAACAATTACTGACATTTCTGCCTTATTGATGTTTACTTTAGGATTAAATTTATTGTTAGCATCGCCAACCATTATGTTAAGTCTGTTAAGAAGTTCAACATAAGGTACAGATGTTGATGCTATCTGGCTTTTGTCAGCGTATGTAAGTGTAGGTGAAGATGAAAGGCCGTAAACTTTGCTTAAAGCCTTACCGAATATTACGGCAATATCCTCTCTTCTGGCATTATTCTGTGTTGAGCTTGATGCCATAAAAATTGAAATATCTTTTGTAGAAAGTATTGAGTTTTCAAGCGCATAAGCAACCGCATTGTATGCCCATGAAGGGATATTTGCAGATACCATTGTGCTTGTCCATTTTGTTACTACAGAAGAACTAACTGAAGTTCCTGTATAAGAACTCATTATGGCATACATAAGCTGTACTGCCTCACAATATGTAACATTGTTATTAGGTTTGCAGTAACGCTGTCCGTTTTCAACGTAGCCTGCCATAAGTCCGAGGTTATATGCCTCGTCAATATACTGAGCAGCCTCAGGCCAAGGAACTGTATTTATATCGCTGAAAACCGAAGCATATGCTGATGTTGAGCCTAAACCTGAAACAGCTATAGTCGCTGCAAAAACTGCAGCCAAAAATGTTTTTTTCACACTAGCTTCCTCCTTAAACGTTTTATTTAATAAAACGGCAGTTACTGTAATAAATCACATAACTGTCTTTTAAAGAGTATAAAAAAGCACCCCATTCTTTTATACCCTACCAACATTTTAATAAAAACAGTTAAAATA
>CABPCX010000105.1 GCA_902406135.1 uncultured Eubacteriales bacterium | reverse complement strand
ATTTATCTTTATTCTGAAAAAAATCCCTGCCTCATCGGCCTGAAAATCGGGATACAGATTCTTTATTTTGGCTATTATATCCCCGCAGGATATTTCCGTGGTTGTCTCATAATTGGGTGCATATGTATCTCCTATGCTGTCGGTGCTTTCCAGATAGGGCAGGTCATAATTCCATATATTGCCCGCCGTCTCGGTTTCTCCCGCACTGGTGGAATGGAAAACCGCCAGTATTGGCTCCCCTTCATACACCATTACTTCATCCTTGGTGGAGTCCACCGCTTCGCATATCTTGGCATAGTATGTATCAAAATTGGCTCCCCAGTTTTCCTTCATTTCATCCACCGTCACGTATGCCTGTCCTATGTCCGACGGACCCAGTTCAAAATCCGCATTTTCCACAGCCCTCACAGCGTATGTCCTGGACGCCACAGCCTGGGCCTTCAGCGCTTCCTCGGGAAACGACGCGGGCATCTCTGCCGCAACAACACCCTTTATGTATTCTTCCATATCGGCCCCGCCCACGGTAAACCTTTTATCCGTTTCTTCGGCGCTTTCATCGGCGCTTTTCGTACCCTCTATCCTCTTTGTTATTACCTTTGTAAGTCCAAACTTAGACGCCGCCAGCGGCACTATGAGTATACACAGAGCCACATACAGCTGCGAAAGCACAAAATATTTCCTTATCTTCTTAAATGTTTTCATAGGCATTATCCTCCATTAAGGATTATATGCCCCATAGGCCTTCTTAATTACCCAAGCCGTACCAACAAAAAAACGGAAGGCCTTTTAAGCCTTCCGTTTAGCTTTAAAGTATAATCAGCATTATTACGGTGTATATTACCGCCGATAACGCTATGTTTTTTGCCATTCTTATATCTCGTCTTGCCACATTGGACAGATTTTGGGGACAGGGATTTTTTACCGCGAAAGTATTTCCCCTTAAGTCCTTCCTCATACTGAGCACTATCCTGTCCTCAAATCGCAGCATAAAATATGCCCTCTTTGTTATTCTAAAATAGTGCTTTACTCCGTTATTTATGCCGTACATATAGTATCCCTTGAATACCTTTCCCCCAATAAGACTGCTTGTGTAAAACTTGCAGTTTAAAAGGGTAAGGCTGGTTTCATTGGAGAAAAATCTCTCAAATCGCAAAAGACCTATATATGCCGGCGGCACGGTAATCAGAGCTATCACAATAAAGTTGATGAACTTCCTTAAGGCTCCCATCTCTCCTTTGACACCCATCAGGTCAGGAACATATCCCGCCTTCTGTATCTGAATTACAACATAGCCCACAAGTATCAAAGTTATTAAATATATGACTATGGGAAGAATTACTCCCTTATCCTTAAAATTCTGATTCCATATAATTATTCCGTAAACAGCCCTGATGCTTAAGGCCGTTTCTCCTATGGCAATGAGCAGACATAAACCGTTTACCGAAAGCCCGCGTTTTGCGCCAAGGGACATAACGAACATAATGCCTGCCCAAAAAATGGTCACAAGCCAGCTCTTTCGCCCTGTGGCAAACATTGCCCACATGGCCGCAAATATTATCGCTGCGGAAAGATAACCGATAAATGTCATTTCTAACTACTCCTTCTTACAAGCCCCTGTAATATTCAGGCTTATAGACGTTTCTCTTTTCTGCCTGCTCTATCTGAGCCAGCAGTCTCTCATTGTCCTTATTGAATGTTCCTCCAAGGGAAATATAGTTGGACGCATGGTTGGAGCGGAATACCGTTCCTTCTGAGTCCACATTTTTAATAAACAGCTTAAGCTCCTCAAAAACTTCGGGAGGTGTCAGATAGCTGAATTTTCCTTCCCTAAGCTCCTCATACATGGGCGCTCCGCTCTCCAAAAGCAGAGTAAGGAATCCCACATAATCAGGCTTCATCTCGCTTATGAGCTTTGCCGAATTGATGGCATGGCTCTCAAGATATTTTCTGCCGCCAAGTCCCGAAATAAGTGTTACGGAAACCTTTATTCCCGCTTCCTTAAGTTTCTTTCCGGCCTCGGCTATTTCCGCATGGGTGGCGCCTTTCTTTACATATTCAAGCACGTCGTCGTCTCCTGACTCTGCGCCCACATATACCATTTCAAGGCCCGCTTCCCTAAGCTTTACCAAATCCTCATGGCTTTTAAGCAGAATGTCCTTAGGTGCGCCGTACATGGTTATTCTCTCGTTTTCGGGGAAAAGTCTGTTGGCCTCTCCCATTACATAAAGCAGGTCCTCGGTCTTACATATAAGCGCGTCTCCGTCGGCAAGGAATATCCTTTTTATAAGATATCCGTTATAGTATTCCCTTGCCATTCTCAGGTCCTCAACCACATCTTCAAGGGGGCGGATTCTGAATTTTTTTGCCTTATACATATTGCAGAAACGGCATGTGTTTCTGGCACATCCAATTGTCATCTGTATTATAAGACTGCCCGCTTCACTGGGCGGTCTGTATACTGCTCCTTCATATCTCATATCATCACATTCCTTTAGTTATCAATCATCAAGTGTCACAAATATTCTGTTTACATATCCTCTGCTGCTGAAAGTAACTCTTACAGTCGCGTCGTCGTCCCTTGCATATTCAAATACTCTTGATGCAGGGAAAAGCTCTTCGTCATTGAGGTATCCCCTTGTGGCAGGCTCTACCTTATATTCATGCTCTACTCCGGCTGCGTCTTCAAATACTATTCTGCTGCTTGAAAGCTCAATTACCTTTCCTTCACTGTCTGAACCTTCAGTTGCCTTTACCTTTTCCACAAGGCCTTCTTCATTGAGCTCAGCCTCGGCTATAACAGCGTTTTCCGTATCCTTATACAGTTTCTGGAACTCTGAATATGTTACCTTCTTGCCATTGTATCTGCATTCGATGTTTCTGTCCACATCAAGGGGCATTCTGTTATCGTCTTCATCAACAATTACTATTCTCTTATCATCGGCTGCCTTAAGTGTGCCCTTTACTTCCTTGACCTGAGCCGTTACCTTTGTTACGTTATTATCCTTGTCAAACTCAAGAGTTACTAAAACGTCTCCGTCTTCAAGGGCATTCTTGATTGTTTTATATGTGCATTCGTTTCCGTTGAGTCTGAATTCGGCATCGTCATCAAGCTCATACTCCACTTCTCTGCCAAATCCTGACTTCATCTCTACCTTTGATGAGCTTATGCTTATGAGCTCTCCGTTATTGTATGTGTCGTGGTATATCTCTACCTTTTCGGCCTTATTGAATCCGTCTACCTTTACTACGGCATAAAGTCCGTTATTGTTCTCATCGTCATCAAAAAGATTCTCTGCCTTTGACTCGCTTATCTTTGTTCCGTCAAGATATATCTCGCAGTCATTTGAAAGGGGTATTCTTACTGTCTTTGTATTGTCTCCAAGGGTTGTCTTTACATATACTTGGCTGTCCTTAACGTTTGTAAGCTCTCCCTCAACATCACAGAATTCAGCCGTAAGAGCACTTACCTTGCCGTTGTCGTCAAGGGTAAGTTTTACATATATCATACTTCTCTCAACAACATATTCATAAATGTCATTCTGTGTAACGGGGCTTCCGTTAAGGGTCATTCTGGGATTTGATGAAAATTCGTATCTCTCCTGGTCTCCGTCCTTTGTATCAAAAGTGACTACCTTTGAAGAAATATTATTGAGGTATCCCTCAAGGACTTTTTCTTCCTTCTCATCTTCCTTTTCCTCAGATGCCTTATCGTCATTTATTATGACAGATACGACTACTCCGCCCGATGTTGTAACGGTTACCTTATCTCCGACGCTTATGTCGCTGTATGTTTTTGTTGAACCGTCAAGGGTTATTACAGGTGTTGAAGCGTTTACAACAAAGTTTGTTACCGTACCGCTTGTGGAATCGCTTAATGCTATTGTCTGCTCGGATGTGCCGTTATCCGTAAGAATGATTGTTCCTGTATATGTGGCAACGGCTCCGCTTGTACCGTTGTCTGAGCTTCCCTTTTTAAGCTCCTCTATCTTATCATAGGATTTTGAAACGATAACCGCCATCTCTGCTCTGTTGATGTAGTTTTTAGGATTGAAGTTATTGTTATCGTCTCCAACCATTATATTAAGTCTTACAAGCAGGTCAATATAAGGCACGCTTGTGTCTGTTATCTCATCTTTATCATTGAATGTAAGTGTGGCTGAAGGGTTTACTTCCTCTATATGGCTGAGTGCCTTGCCGAATATAACTGCCACGTTTTCTCTTGTGGCATCTCTGTTTTCTCCGGGGCCCTTCATAAATATTTTTATATCGTTTTCGGAAACAATACCGCTTTCAAGTCCGTAAGCAACGGATGTATATGCCCATGTGGGAATGTTTGCACTCTGCATTACTCCTGTCCATTTGGCTGTTGTATCAACGGTAGTCTCAAGACTGTTTGTCTCCTTAAGCACACTGTAGGCTATCTGCATGGCTTCGCAGTATGTTACCCTGTCCTTTGCCCTGAATACCTGTTTTCCTGTACTGTCCTTATCTCCGACCATTATCCCCAGGTCAGCAGCCTTATTTATATACTGTTCAGCTCCGCTCCAGGGTACGTCGTTTATATCGCTGAAAGATGCGGCAAGTGCGTTTGATGCCATTGATGCAGACATCACAGCTGCCATTAATAAAGCCGTATATTTTTTCATAAAATTTCCTCCTTGTCACTGGCAGTCTCCTCTGCGGCCTTCTTCTATTTCCTTTAAGCCGCCTTACAATTCTGCCCTTTCCACTTGCTCCCCTAAAACCGTTTATATTACTGTCTGCCGTAAATCCGCTTAAACCCTTACGACACCAAATTTATACTCCCCATTAACCTGATGTCTTTATATCCCTGATGTCTCCTTGCGTAAAACCCCCGTTTATACGCCTTGATAAACTTACAGATTGTCTTTTCTGTAAATTTTAATATAGCATAAATTATAAAAGAAATCAAATTTACAGCGGTTTTTACCGCCTTTTTAAGCCATATTTTAAGTATTTTTTATATCATATAAGTTTGTATTATTCAACAAAATTTATTTCCATATAAAAAACGGCGTACGGATATTCTCCGCCGCCGTTAAATTTTATTCCGCGCTGTCTTCTGCGTCGTATGTCTCAGCATAAAGCGCTGTTACATAGCCTTCGTTATTATATTTTATCTGGACTTTGGAAAGGTTCATCTTAACCGCTTTCTTGAAGTCGGTTATTCTTTCCTTATCGCCGTCAACGTAAAATCTTGCCATATCATCAAGCTTATACTCGTATTCCTTGCCGTTTTCGTCTAAAACTATTATTCTTTCATTGTTTATATCGGAAATAACGGCTTCCTCAAGCTCTATTCTGTAAAGATGTATCTCTTTTATCTTTGCCTGAGGATATACATAGTATTCAAAGTTATAATCCACATCGGCTTCAGCATAGATGTTCAGGTAAAGTTCGTCATCGGTCTCTACCTTTCCTATGAGCTCCTTAAGTTCCTCATAGTCTATTTCTTCATCGTCGTAATAGATGTCGCTGTCGTCTTCGATTATATATGACCTGCTGAGACCGTTTACATAGGTGATGGTCACTGTCTCAAAGTTATAGGGTATGACCTTGCTTCCCTTCTTATAAGAACCTTCTCTGTAGTTGGCTCCCGTTACCTGGCCTTCTACTTCAGCCCTTGTGCAGTATATCTCAGTGGCTATGCCGCTGGAGTTCACATATACGTCGGCCTTTACAAGTATTCCGTTTGATGTGAGTGAATATATGCCCCTTGTGCTTATTTCCTCACCGTCAAGATAGTACTGTCCGTCCCAGCCCTTATCAAGTATTACGCTCTTTCCGTCATAGGTATAAAGCATAAGTGATGTATCCGTTACGTTGTTGATATATCCTGAATAGTCTGGTGCGGGCTTTTCTTCATTAAGGGCCACACTCTTCATAGAGTTAAGCATATTGTTGGTCTTTGTTACGATAACCGCCATTTCTGCCCTGTTTATTGTCTTGTTTGGATTGAAATTATTGTTTTCGTCTCCAACCATTATATCAAGGCTTGAAAGAAGGTCCACATATTCGGCGCATACGGCTGATATCCTTGTTTCATCGGCAAAGGTCTTTACGCCCGCTGATGCCTCTACACCCATATTCTTTAAAAATCTTCCGAATATATAGGCTGCGTCTTCCCTTGTAAGTGACCTTGCAGTAAGGTCAAGATTTACAAATGAAGAAAGATTGCTTCTTGTTATTATTCCTGTTTCAAGGGCATAGGCTGTGCTCTCATAGGCCCATCTGGGTATGTTATTGTATTTCATTATCTCTGCCCATTTATTTATGGTCTCAGCACTTGTCTTTTTGCCCGAAAGAGCATATACAAGCTGCACAGTCTCATTATAGGATATGTCATCATTGGCACGGAATACCCTTTCTCCGTCCTTATTGATGTCACCTACCATAAGGCCGTTTGCATATACACTGTTTATGTATGCCTGAGCGCCTCCCCAGGGCACATCATTTATATCCGCAAATGTCTCAGCCGCAGCAGCACTAACAGCAGAGCCCGCTGTCATAACCGCAGCAAGAAACAGTACCGCTTTTCTGTTCAAAACCCTCCAATTTATAAAAATCTGTATAGATTTACTATACCATAAAATGCATTAAAATGCGAAGTCTGCACGAAAAATTTTCTAAAAATTTCTTAACATAATGACTTCCTGGGACACCGTACAAAATCAGTGGTAAAATCAAAATAAGTACTGCTTTATTTTGGCAGGAAAGGACTTTTTTATCATAAGAAAGACGGGTGATGATTATGAGCTTATATTCTTTTATTTTCTTTCCACGGGAATTAGACGAAA
>CABPCX010000104.1 GCA_902406135.1 uncultured Eubacteriales bacterium | reverse complement strand
TGAATAAGCTTGTGTATGCTTACATTCTGCTCTATTGCTTTTTCTACCATAAGGCAGGAAAAGCAATAGAGCAGAATGTAAGCATACACAAGCTTATTCAGATACCTGCGCTTGAGAAGGTCGGCCGTGCTAAATATATAAGAGAAAGATATGTAACAAAGGAATATGATGAGATACTTGCCGAAATCGACTCAGAAATCGACGAACTCATAAAAGAGGGGGCTGAGGAATTATGATAAAAGAATATAGATCCATTCAGGAAGTTGCCGGCCCTCTTATGCTTGTTACAGGAGTTGAAGGCGTTAAATATGACGAGCTTGGAGAGATTGAACTTTCAAGCGGAGAAACAAGAAGATGCAAGGTTCTTGAGGTAAACGGAGATTCAGCGCTTGTTCAGCTTTTCGAGAGCTCAACAGGTATCAACCTTGCGGAAAGTAAAGTAAGATTTTTAGGAAAGTCACTGGATTTCGGAGTTTCACCCGACATTCTGGGACGAGTATTCAACGGTATGGGAAAACCCATCGACGGTGGCCCCGAAATAATACCTGAAAAGAGAATGGATATAAACGGCGCACCTATCAACCCTGCCGCCAGAGAATATCCTTCAGAGTTCATACAGACAGGTGTTTCAGCCATTGACGGACTTAACACTCTGGTAAGAGGACAGAAACTTCCCATATTCTCAGGTTCAGGTCTTCCTCATTCACAGCTTGCCGTACAGATTGCTAGACAGGCAAAGGTTAGAGGAACAGATTCAAAATTCGCGGTTGTATTCGCCGCTGTAGGTATCACATTCGAGGATGCCGAGTTCTTCATCGAGGATTTTAAAAAGACAGGCGCCATTGACCGTTCAGTCGTATTTGTAAACCTTGCCAACGACCCTGCTGTTGAGCGTATATCAACACCTCGTATGGCACTTACAGCCGCTGAATATCTTGCATTTGAACAGGGTATGCACGTCCTTGTAATCATCACGGATATTACAAACTATGCTGAGGCCCTTCGTGAGATTTCAGCCGCTAAGAAAGAGGTTCCCGGCCGTAGAGGATATCCCGGATACCTTTACACAGACCTTGCTACAATGTATGAAAGAGCCGGAAAGATAAGAGGCAAGGACGGTTCAATAACAATGATACCTATCCTTACAATGCCTGAAGATGATAAGACACATCCTATCCCTGACCTTACAGGATATATCACAGAGGGACAGATAATCCTTTCAAGAGACCTTTACAAGAAGGGTATCCAGCCTCCTATAAACGTACTTCCTTCACTTTCACGTCTGAAGGATAAAGGTATAGGTAAAGGCAAGACCCGTGAAGACCATGCGGATACAATGAATCAGCTTTTTGCCGCTTACTCAAGAGGTAAGGATGCAAAAGAGCTTATGGCTATCCTTGGTGAATCAGCACTTTCAGACATAGATAAACTCTATGCTAAATTTGCCGATGAATTTGAGAAGGAATATGTATCACAGGGATTCAGAACAGACCGTTCAATTGAGGAAACTCTTGATATAGGCTGGAAACTTCTCAGAATACTTCCTAAGAGTGAGCTCAAACGTATAGGCGATGACTATCTTGACAAGTATTATTCAGAAAATGAATAATATATCGCTTTTGAAAGGAGTGATAGAGATTGGCAAGATTAAATGTTAATCCTACGCGAATGGAGCTTGCGAGACTTAAAAAACTTCTTGCTACTGCTACCAGAGGACATAAGCTTCTCAAGGATAAACTTGATGAACTTATGAAGCAGTTCCTTGACATCGTAAGAGAGAATAAAAAACTCCGTGAAGAAGCCGAGGCTGCTCTGGGAGAGGCATATAAGAGTTTTATTATCGCAAGGGCGGTAATGAATGAGGAATATATGGGCGAATCACTTATGCTGCCCGGAAATTCTGTAGAGGTTTCAGTAAGTGAGAAAAATATAATGAGCGTGCTTGTGCCTCAGTTTAAGTTTAATATGGCTGATAACGAAAAAGCAGACGTATGCCCCTATGGCTATGCATTCACATCCGCAGAACTTGACGGAGCCGTTGAATCTTTTTCGGAAGCTATGCAGCCCTTATTAAAGCTTGCTGAAAGCGAAAAAAGCGCTCAGCTCCTTGCGCAGGAGATTGAAAAAACAAGAAGGCGTGTTAATGCCCTTGAAAACGTTATGATTCCTAACTATGAGGAAACAATAAAATATATCAAAATGAAACTCGAGGAAAATGAAAGAGCCGGCACAACAAGAATGATGAAAGTTAAAGATATGATTGCTGCCAAGGCCATCGAGGAAAGAAGAATGCGTGACGAATTACAGCTTAAGAAAGCTGAAAAGGAAATGGCATAATTCTGTTTTGTATATAAAAAGGCTGTCTGTTTTGCAGACAGCCTTTTATATTTAATTTCAGTTTATTCCGTTATACAAATTGATAATGAGTCCCCACGTTACGGGTCCTGCAACACCTGAGACAGGTATTCCGTACATTCTTTGAATAGCAGATACTGCCTCTTTAGTCTTTTCGCCAAATACACCGTCAACAGTCACACTGGGTATGGAAGGATAAGCCTGTGAAATTTTTTCAAGAAAAGTTTGAAGTCTTCTTACATCGTCATTGGTGATACCTTCTGAAAGTACATAACCCGGATAAACTATCTCTGCTTCACTCTTATATTCTTCAGGAATGGAGTTGATTGAAGTCTTATAGGCATTAGAGAGGGCCTTCCATGTATCCCTGCCTACGATTCCGTCGGGAACAAGCCCAACCATCTCCTGGAATGCAATAACGGCCTCTTTGGTTTTAGGGCCAAAGTACCCGTCTACATCAATGTTTGGTATCTGAGGATAGAAATAAGCCACAATATTCAAATAATACTGCAGGGTCTTTATATAATCACCACTCATACCTTCTTTAAGCAGTGAAGGATATATTGGTTCAACTTCATCAAAGGTAAGATTTTCGGCGGTCAGCTCAGCCAGCTTTTTAACACCGTTATATACGTTTTTGATTCTGTACCAGGTGGATTTTCCTACAATGCCGTCCTGAGCAAGGTTAAATATATTCTGAAATCTTTTAACGGCAGCCTCCGTCTGTGCGCCAAATATGCCGTTGGGGTCATTTATTTTAGGAATAGATGGATAGGCGTCTGCGATACGGTTAAGCTGCTGCTGGATAGTTTTTACTTCATTTCCGCTGCTTCCAAGCTTAAGGGGAAAGCCCGGATATGATTCAACATTAGGACGGATGGGGGCGTTTTTGATTATGGCAATGTCATCTCCGTAATAAAATTGGAGTATCTCAAGGGGAGTGTAGCCCTGCTCGGCAAGGGTAACGGTTCCCCACTGGGAAAGACCGTCGCATCTGCTGGTGGTGCCGTTGCAGTAAGCCGTAAAAAGGGGTGAAACACTGCCTTCACGTACAACATAGTTATTAAATATCTCGTCAACAATACGGGAAATATTTTCAAATACTTCTCTGTCTTTTACAAAATACTGGTCATACTGAGTTGTATTTGTTATATCAAAGTCATATCCCTTGCTTCTGTACCATTCGGTATATACACGGTTAAGGGCATAGGAAATCTGCGCATAGATATTGGCTCTTATGGCGCTTTCAGGCCAGGTAGGATATATTTCACTGGATGCGACATTTTTTATATAATCCGAAAAATTTACAGTTACGTTTTCTGCCGGCTGATCGGGAAGTCCCAGATGAACCGTGATGGTTTCAGGTATATACGGCAGCCCTTGTACTGACATAGCAATCCTCCTTAAAGATTATTATAGCTTCTTTCATATACAGGTGTGTTGTTTTTTACATTTGATGCACCTAAATTGGGCTTGAGGTCAACTGCCTGAATAGATGTTATGCCCTCAAAAACCGGAACGTCATAAAAGATTGAGTCTAGATAGCCTTCTTTTGATACCCTTATGTCGTATGAGGAATAGGGCGCCATATTTCCGGGCACCATTGACAATGCCTTTTCAGGAGTAGGGAGAGAAACGGCTTCTGTTTTTCCGTCACCGTCGGTCTTAAGAGTTTTGCCGATATATACGTCTCCGCCTATATTTTTGCTTATTACTATTTCAGCATCTTTAAGAGGTATTACACCCGTTGTTACCTGGAATTTTAAAAATCCTTCTTTAGGATTTTTTGTTATATAATCATTAAGAAGCCCGGAAAAGTTATTGTTGTCAGCCTGTGATGCCTGCATTGATAAGATTTTGTTATAGTTATTGGGATTCATTACACCCTCCGACAGAACAGATTATTTTATATTATTCTGAAAAAACAATAATGTTACAGATTAAAAAAGTTATTTTATATTTCATAATAAGTTAAGACTTTTTTAATAGATATTTAGGTATGGGGTGCTACAATTATTACAGAGTTTTGAATTTGTCTATTTAATAGGAGGTCCTGTTATGAAAAATTTTGCTATAAATGCTATGGCATTAGGTGTAATAGCGGTTATGTCTGTATCTCAGCTGGCTTATGCGGCTGAAACAACAGAAAATGAAAAATTTAATGCTGTTGTAAACGGTACTGCTCTTGAAAATGAGGTATATGAAACAGAAGATGATGTTGTTATGTATCCTGTAAGGGAAATAAGCGAAATGCTTGGATATGACCTTAAATGGAATGCAGCAGACAACTCATGTACAGTATCAGATGAAGACAGCAGTGCTACATTTACTGTTGGCAAGGATACATATACTTACGGAGAAGGCCAGACAGCACAGCTTGGTGTTGCCGTTGAATTAAATGACGGATTATCATACGTTCCTTCTTCATTCTTAAGAGGATTTTTCGGTCTTGACGTTTCAGAGGAAAATAACGGAACAATAAATATCACAACAAGACCTGAAGTAATGCTTGAAGAAAACAACACAGTTACAGTAAATAAAGGTGAACTTTTCGGTGTCAGACTTGAATCCAATCCTTCTACAGGATATTCATGGAGCGTTGAAAAAAGCGATGATATAGTATTATTAAATACTATGGTCGACCAGGCTATGAATGATGAAGCTCCCGCAGGCACAAACGCTGTAGGCGCACCTGCAATGAATACTTGGGTTTACAAATGCGATGTACCCGGAGAGTACACATTAAAATATACATACGCTAGAAGCTTTGAAGAAAAGAGCACAGCTCAGACTGCTGAATTTAAAGTTGTTGTAACAGACGGAAATACTGAAACAGTTACAACAGAAAGCAAAGAGCTTGAGGCTAAAAAGGGTGAAAACTTTACAATTACTCTTGAGGAAAACGCATCTACAGGATATGTATGGACAGTTGAAAAAGACGATAAAATCGAACTTGTAGAAGCCGTTGAAGCCCAGGCTGAAAATGCAGAAAATACAGAAGACAAAGTTGGCGTACCTGCTTCAAAAACATGGACATTCAAATGCGATGAAGCCGGCGAATATAAAATCAAATTTACCTGCGCAAGAAGCGGTGAAGGCGAAACACCTGTAAAAGTAGTTGAGTACACAGTAACAGTAAAATAAAAATTAAACGATTCGGCAGAGAATATTCTCTGCCGTATTTTTATATCAAAAAACCGCCTTTTTAACTAAAAGACGGTTTAAAGTTACACAGGATATAATACATAAGAAATTTGTTTTTATTTAGGCATCAGAAATTGAGAAGCTTTATGAATCTGTTCTTGAGAAGGAGTCCAGTAAAATGATATTTCTACAATACGATTTTCCCAGCATACAATATAGTGATTCATTATGCTTCCGCTCCAATGCAGCTGATAGACTTCTTCAGCATTCCAGGAAGAAGGATCAACTGGTTCAAAGTGATCAATAAATACTGTATCACCGCTTATTTCATCCTGTCTTGAATTTACTGTTTTATTTTTAATAAATTCATATAGGAAAGGTTTCTTTATATCGATTATCTCATAGCTAATAGAGTAATCGTCATTACTTTTCGAACCGATAATATCCTGGCGGTATTCTCCGTATGACACTAAGAATGTTTCCTGCAAATGTGCTTCTTTTGACCATTCAGCGTCAGTTTCAACCAGTTCTTCGACTTCTAGGGGAAGGGGATCATCATAAATATCAAAAACATATCCGTTTTGCTCATAGGTGCCGACAGGCATCTTATTTTCTGCTATAGGCAGCTGTCCGCTTAACCCCAAAGCCAAAACAGCGGTAAATCCTGCGATAACAAGAACTGCAATAGAAAGACAGCTTAAAGCAATATTGACTCTGCGAGAGACACCCTTCTGCTTTAACTTTTTCATAATCCATCGGCCAGCAATAATTGGGATTACCAGGGCCAAAGCAATAGAGAATATAAGAAGTAGTCTGCCTTCACTTCCGAAATATGAAATAAGGAGAAAAACGGATACCAAAATTACAACGGCCCAAGGAAGTATTTTATTGGACCCGATAGGCAGGAATACGCCGCTTTCCGCAGCCTGTCTGGCTTTGTGCTCCCAGCGGAAATAGTGTATCACTTCCAGTACGGATAGTATAAGAAGCAGTATCCAGGCAGGTATAGAAAATATACTGCTGGTGCCGGAAAGATAATTTGCCGGATCTCTGCACAGCTGGGAAATTTGAAGATACAGCGACCATATAATAAGAGCAATGGAAGCCAGCTGGCCTAAAATAATGTTTTTTCTCATAGTCATATGGATATTTTCTACATATGGTACTGGATCTGTTTCTATGGGAACAGCATCTTCCTTATCGGTGCAGAATATCTGCATAGCATCCCAGCGAAGTACAAGACGCCATCCGTCCTGAGCACATAAATCTTCTTTATCAAGCTGTTTTTCACTGGGATACGGATCAAATTCTGATGCTCCGGGGAAATAGG
>CABPCX010000103.1 GCA_902406135.1 uncultured Eubacteriales bacterium | reverse complement strand
CAGTCCCCTTGGTGTCGGGCTCAAATTGGTGTCCGTCGTGTTTTATTACAGCTGTTTTTATGCCTCTTTTATTGAAGAATTTTACAAGTCCTTCAATGAAGGTCGTTTTGCCCGAATTTTTCCCTCCGCTTACGGCAAATACATCAGACATAGAGCACCTCCACCTTTTCTCCTTCATTAAGGCTTCTGGTGCCTGATGGTATGCGTACAAGGCAGTTGCTTTCCGTCATGGATTTAAGCGAGCCATTACCCTGGGAGTCTTTTATTGTAACATAGTTTCCGCATTTATAGGCTTTTACATATCTCTCCGCATCACCGGATTTATTATATCCGTTTTTCAATAGGGCTTCTTCTCTTTTGGGTAAAAAGTTATTGTCTCCTGACCTTTTGGCCAGTGCGGCTCTTCCTATAAGCTCAAATCCCACTGCCGCCGCAAAGGGGTTGCCCGACAGTGAAACTATAGGCACATTATTTTTACCCACAGAAAACACCGTAGGCATACCGGGTTTTATATTTATGCTTTTGAAAATTATATCCGCTCCAATTTTTTCAAGTATTTCAGGAACAAAATCCTTTTCTCCGGCAGATACCCCTCCTGTCGTAAAAACTATATCAGACTTTTCGCAGGCTTCTAAAAATGCCTCTTTCAGAAGTTCCTTATCATCGGGTACAGACTTCATATATACCGTGTCCACGCCCAGCTCCTTAAGCCTGAAATGAACATATATCATATTCGTATCATATATTTTACCCTTTTTAAGTTCTGTTCCTATTTCGGTTATTTCATCTCCCGTTGAAATGACTGCCGCCCTCAGCTTCGGAAAAACCTTTACTTTTTCATTTCCTCCGCTGACTGCAAGGGCAGCCTCGGAAGCTCCTATTTTTATTCCTTTTTCTAAGAGAATTGTACCCTGTTTAAAGTCTTCGCCCTGCATTATATAATTTTCAAAGGGTTTAGGGTCTGCAAATATGCTTACGACATTTTCTCCCCTGTCGCTCTTTTCCCACGGTATGACACAGTCGGCTCCGTCAGGTATAACTCCTCCTGTCATTATTTTTACAGCCTGGGATTTTCCGACTGTTCCTTCAAAGGGGGTTCCGGCAAAACTTTCCCCAATAACACAAAACTTTTCCCCAAAGGCTTTATCTTCTGCCCTAAAAGCATATCCGTCATAGGGTGACCTTGAAAACGGAGGATAGTCCTTTAAAGCCTGTACGTCTTCCGCCAGAGTCATTCCAAAGGCCCTGTCTATTCTGATATATTCAGCTTTCAGACTTTCCGTATGTGTTTCAACAAGCTTCAAAGCTTCATTTAAATCCGTTCTCATAATACACCTTCTCAACAATTTTGCAGTCATCTGCCGTATTCATATTCAGAAATTCTTTATCGTTATCCGTTATTTTTTCGTAATCCACACTGTAAACTTTCATTTTTTCTATTATTTTTTTCACCGAAAGTTCTCCGCATAATATGGCTTCTTCAAAAACATCTGCCGTATTTTTACCGGATACAGCAAAAAGAGGGTTTATTCTATCATTGGTTTTAAGGACGGCGGCGTCAAAATTACTGCCGTTTTTCAGATATTCCACGCACATATTATGGACTGTTTCTTCCTTTATAAGGGGCATATCACAGGCCGTGACAAATAAAGCGTCTGCCTTCATTTCCTTAAGGGCTGACAATATGCCGGCGGCAGGGCCCTTACCTTTATATATATCGGAAATATTTTTACAGCCGTCTGCCTCATAGGTTTTATCTGCCGATATAAATATCTCGTCAAAACTCCTAAGTTTTTCCGCCATTATATCTATGGTCCTTTTATCTTTAAAAACTATTTCGGCCTTGTCTCTTCCCATACGCCGGCTCTCTCCTCCGGCAAGTATGACAGCAGAAATCTTCATTATATTCACCGCCCATCTGCAATTATAAATATTATATAATTATCTACTGCCTCAGGCAATAATCTTAAAAAACAAAAAATCGGAACGCCGTCAAAGCAGCATTCCGATTTATAAATTTTTTATTTGTCATTGCCTGTTTTTCCCTGGAGGTATTCAAGGGCATAGTCAACATATAAGTTGCAGGAAGTAAGCATTGCGCTTTCATCGATGTCAAAAAGTCCATGGTGCTGAGGAACCGCAGTATTGGGATTTTCCTCATTTCTTGTTCCTATAAACGCATATACTCCCTTTGCCTTTGCAAGATAGTCAGCAAAGTCATCGGCTCCAAGGCTCTTTTCAAGATTATGTATTATGTTTTCGGCAGGTATTATTCTTTCAGCAATGGCTGAAACTTCCCTTGCCGCATCTTCATCATTTATAAGGGGAGCTGCAAAGTCCTCAAATTCTATCTCAACGCTTGCTCCGTTGGCAGCAGCTACAGATTCCGCAATCTCTCTTACCCTTCTGTTTGTAAATTCCCTTGTCTCGGGTGAGAAGCATCTTGTTGTGCCTTCTATAACGGCATGTTCGGCAATTATATTGTATGCTGTTCCTGCGTTGCAAAGGCCGATACCTACAACTACAGTATCTACAGGATTTGTGTTTCTTGCTACTATTGACTGTTCAGCCACTATTATCTGTGCGGCTGTATAAAGGGCATCTACACCAAGATGTGGCTTTGATACGTGGGCTCCCTTTCCTGTTACTTTTATTGTGAAGTGGTCGCAGCTGGCGTTATTGGGTCCGGGTGTGAGTGATACACATCCGCTTTTTATCTGTGAGCTTATATGGCTTCCGTAAACTCTTCCTACGCCTTCCATAAGGCCTTCCTTAACAAAAAGTCTTGCTCCTGCTCCGATTTCTTCGGCCTGCTGGAAAAACAGTCTTATCTGGCCTGAAAATTCATTCTTCTTTTCATTTAAAATCTTAGCAGCCGCAAGAAGTACTGCCGTATGGGAATCGTGTCCGCAGGCGTGGCAGAGACCGTCATTCTGAGAGCGGTAAGGTACATCTTTTAAGTCCTGCATCTTAAGGGCGTCCATATCGGCTCGGAGGGCTATCGTTCTGTTAATGCCGTCATCGGCACACCCGTCAATCCATGCATATACTCCTGTCTCTCCAACTCTTCTGTGGGGTATTGAACTTTTATCAAGTTCTTCCTCTATTCTTTTACATGTATTGTATTCCTTGAGGCTTTCCTCAGGATGAGAATGAAAATATCTTCTCAGTTCAACAATATAGTTTTCTTCTTTTTTTACATAATCTTTTATATTCATTTTATTCACCCTCCAAAATCGGGCGGCTTATGCCGCCCTTATTTATGTCACTGATTATTATGTTTTAAATTACCAAGCGCAGATAAACGCTCCCTGATATGATTCTTCAATTGTCTGTCTTGTTTCCTCTGACTGATATGCTTCTACGATCTTCTGGTAAACTTCGTTGTCTTTGTCTTCGCTTCTTGCAGCAATAACATTGATAAGGTCAGGTGTAGCTGCATTTGTTTCAGGGTTGATATCTTCTGTGAAGATAGCGTCTTCATTGGGGTTTAATCCTGCTGTAAATGCGTTACCGCCGTTGATAAGAGCTGCTGTACAGTCGGGAAGAAGGTTTGCAAGTGTTGCTGATTCAGCTTCAAGTATTTCAATCTGAACGTTGTATTTTGTTATATCAGCCTTTGTGGGAACATATCCCTTTGCAGGGTCACATTCGATAAGTCCTGCTGCTTCAAGAAGTTTAAGTGCACGTCCGCCGTTTGTAAGGTCACTGGGGATAGCAATTATATCGCCGTCTTTGATTTCTTCAACGCTGCTGATTTTGTCTTTGTTGTTGTAGATTGAAAGGGGAGCAATGATAGTATCTCCGATTGATTCGATTTCGTATCCGTTCTGCTTAATATCGTTAGCAAGGAATGCTTTGTGCTGGAAAGCGTTAAGGTCGATTTCTCCGTCATTTAAAGCACGGTTGGGAGCAGCATAGTCTGTGAACTTAACAAGTTCTACTTCGATGCCGTCATCGGCAAGGAGCTCATTGATTGTATCCCACTGAGCATTGTATTCTCCTACAACACCAACTTTTACAACTGTTTTTCCGTCTTCTGATGTGCTTTCCTCTGCTGTTGAGCTTGAGCCGCATGCTGTAAGGCCAAGTGAAAGTGTAAGTGCAAGTAATGTAATAATTGATTTCTTCATAGTAATTTTCCTCCTGATTATTGTTTTTATTTGAATTTTAATTACTAACTTAGTGTGATGTTTTTCTTATAATTATGTTTCCTATAAACTGTACGATGCTTACAAGTAAAAGTATGAGTATTACCGTTACCCATATCATATCTCTGTAGCCCATCTGATAGCCATATCTTATGGCAAAGTCTCCAAGTCCGCCGGCTCCGACAGCTCCTGCCATAGCAGTAAGACCGATGAGGTTTACAATTGTTATCATTGTAACTCTTGCGATGCTTGGGATACTTTCCTTAAGATATACACTTCTTATTATCTCAAAGGGAGAAAAGCCCATGGCCTCGCTGGCTTCCACAAGACCGTAGTCAACTTCAGCGATGGCTGTCTCAACCTGTCTTGAAAAGAAAGGTACCGTTCCGCATATAAGAGCTACATATGAACCGCTTACTCCAATGCTTGTTCCCAGTATTGCGCGGCTGACAGGGATAAGAATGAAGATAAGTATTATAAACGGTATGGAACGGATTATGTCGATTGCTCTGTTTATTATGGTATATACCGGTGTACACTGCATTATGCCGCCTCTTTTTGTTACTATAAGGAGTACTCCGAAAAACAATCCGATGATAAATGCTATCACTCCCGATACGGCACACATCTGTATGGTCTGAAAAAAACATTTGATAAGTTCTGACTGAAGATTCTCCAAATTAGGAGCTATGCTGTATAAAAAATTCATCCCTTGATTACCTCCACATCTACGCCTGAATTTCTTAAGTATTCAATGGCTTTTTCTACTCCCTCGCTGCTGCCCTTTATTATGATAACGAGCTTTCCTAAGGGTTTATCTTTCATTATCTCAACATTGGCGAAAATGATGCTGGCGTCCACATTAAACTCTCTGGATATGTAAGATATAAGAGCGTCCTTTGTATTCAGATTTGAATAGGTCAGAATAAGTATTTTGCTGCCCTCTTCAATTTCAGTAAATGAATCGCCGGCTTCTATCAAGTCGTATATCTTGCTTATGTTGCTTGCTGTCTCGATAAATGACTTTGTTACAGGTTTCTGAGGTTTTGAGAAAACTTCTGTTGTATATCCGCTTTCTACTACCTTTCCTTTATCCATAATTGCGACCCTGTCACATATGTCCTTTACTACTTCCATCTGGTGAGTGATTATTACTATTGTTATTCCAAGTTTCTTGTTTACCTCATCCAGAAGGTTAAGTATTGATTTTGTAGTCTGGGGGTCCAAAGCCGATGTGGCTTCGTCACAAAGAAGAACTTTAGGGTCATTTGCCAGCGCCCTCGCAATGGCTACCCTCTGTTTCTGTCCTCCCGAAAGCTGTGAGGGATAGGCGTCCTTTTTATCTTCAAGGCCTACCAGTTTAAGCAGAGACATTATTTTTTCGTTTTTCTGCTCTTTGCTGAGTTTGCTTTTCTTAAGGGGGAATGCTATGTTTCCGTATACTGTTCTTGCCCTCATAAGATTGAAATGCTGGAATATCATTCCGATTTTCTTTCTCTCTTCTCTCAGCTCCCCGTCTCCCATCTTTGTCAAATCGTGTCCGTCGATTATGACATTTCCTGATGTGGGTTTCTCAAGTAGGTTAATACATCTTACTAAAGTTGATTTTCCTGCTCCGGAAAATCCGATTATTCCAAAAATCTCACCGTCATTTATTGTTAAGCTTACATCTTTTACAGCGTGGACATCTCCGCCCTTAGCGCTGAAATCTTTTACAATATTTTGTAATTCTATCATCTGCCCCTACTCCTTTTACCAAACAAAAAGGCTCCCGTCCTAAAATAAATTCTATTTTAGGACGAGAGCATAAAATCCCGTGTTACCACCTAAATTCATCCACAGCTCACACTGCAGACCTCAGTAAGTACGCATACATTTAAGTAATTAATACCCTGCCGCTGTTACGGGCGAATCCCGTCGTGGCTTATCCGCTTTTGGTTCATCCACGCGACTCAGAGGCCATGTTCGGCAGTTTATTCCTTATTCCCTCTCAGCTAACGGGAACTCTCTGTAAAGTCTTCTGCTGCTTACTCTCCTCATCAACGTCATTTTGTCTCTGTTGATTTGATGTTTTGTATTTTACAACTCACTTTTATTTTTGTCAACCACTTTTTTCAAAAATTTTTCAAATCTTTTTTTGAGCCATTATGTCATATTTTTAAATCTTCCCGAATATATGGGCCTTCCCGCAGTTATTTTTTTGCCTCAGAAGCCTCCGTATATTTTTTAAATCCTTTATACTCTGTTATATCAACAGCCTCTTCCGCTCCTCCGCTCTCGCATAAAAATCCTGTGACCTTTCTTCCGTCCTTTAACTCCACCTTTCCGAGAACGAGAGGTGACGGAATATTCATAAGAAAAGCTCCCAGTTTATCCACCGGTATCGAATAAATATCCACATCTATGGAACAGCCTCCTTCCCCGCACCTTATAAGGGCGGGTTTTACAGGCTCCGTATTCAGTTTTTTAAGTCTGTAGTTTTCCGATGTCTCCGTATGCTCCACAAATTCCGCCCCCAGCTCTTTCAGCTGATACTCCAGCGAAAATCCTTTGAGGTGCAGTCCGCATACAGCCAGCTCCACCGATTCCAAATCCATAAATTTCTCAGCCATACCAAGCATTATGCCTTCATTCTCCGCAAGGGCAAATATGGTTATGCCAAAGGGCATTTCAAAATCCCTGCTGTTTTCAGGAACCGCAAC
>CABPCX010000102.1 GCA_902406135.1 uncultured Eubacteriales bacterium | reverse complement strand
CATATGTACTAGGTTCATTTAAAAAGTAAAAAAACACATACTCTTTATAAAAATTTTCAGCTGTTATCCTGTTTTTATACAGTCTTCTCCATTGCTCCGGGGTAAGCATAAGAACTGGGTCTGAAAGCTGGATAGCATCACGTCCTGTAAGATTTTTTATAATGTCTACGCCTGACTTTTCTCTTACTGACAAATATTTATATTCATTAATATCTCTGGCAAATCTTCGGCAGTTATAAGGCGCAATATGGTCCATACCGAAACTCGGTGCCCAGGCAATTCTTTTTTCCTTAGGTACAAATTTGAGGAAAAACATTTTATCCTTTAAAAACCAGCTGCCATTCCAAACTTGGTCACTTCCTGATAAAAAAGCATCATACTCACTGCTGTATGCAGCACGGCGCATCTGTCCGTATGTCATTTCAACGGAATTTATGTCCTCATCAATAAACTGCTGTATGCCTTTAAAATCCTGCTCTTTCATCGCCGATAAAGCAGTTTTTCTTTTGGCTCTCATCATACGTACAAATTCTTTTGCATTTGACGGATACATAGCCATTTTAATTGCAGCCTTTACCGAATATAAAAACTTATTGATAATTTTATTTCTTACGGCCTTCCTGAATAATATGCAGGTATATTTCAATTCATAAGCAACCTGCTGTGTTGCAAAGCACTGAAGTGCAGAACCATAGTTGTAGTTATATAATGTAATTTGGCCAACTTTACGATCCATAATTTAATCTCCTGTCAATAAAATCAAATATTATTTTCTTTAATCTTTTTGGCCGTTTTTATCTCCCGCAAAAATATATATACGAAGTATATGCGAAGTGACATAAGAATAAATTCTGTGAAGATTCTCAATACAGAAAGTGAAACCAGTGTAAATTTGTCACAAACAGCCAGTACAATAAGACCAAATATTTGAACTCCTGCTGCTATTAATGTTGTAAGTGAAGTCTGATACTCCCTTCCCAGCGCTCCAAGCAGCGGAAATCCCAGCATCTGGGCAACAAATGAAAACAAAAGAACCGGTATTAGATGCTGTAAAACAGGAACTGCTGCCAAATAAGCATCTCCGGCAATTATAGTTACTACAAGTGAAGCCAGCCAATACATAGCAAAGCAGCCTATTATTACAACCGGCAGAAGGCCTAATGTAACCTGCAAAACAAACTTATAATTTCTTTTTTTAGCCACATGGGGATATATACTTGTTGTTATAGGGTCATACATAGCTTGAACGGCCTGTACAACCTGAAACGCAACACCCCAGTATGCTATTTCTTCAACGGGCATTCCAACTATACCCATAACGAACGTACTGGTTACAGAAAGTGCTGTGCTGGCAAAAGTCGACATAAAGTAAATCGATGATACCTTCAGCTCAGACAGTGCATCTTTTATCGGTGCCAGCGAAAACCTGTATCCCATTTTTTTGACCATATGATGGTTTGTATATACTGCCGCGATAACGGTTCCTATCAAATAGGCAACAGGTATAATAATCAGTTCTTTGTCATCCTGTACCGTTACAAATATCATTACAGCTGTAATAAATTTCGCCAGAATATACCTTTTTGTTATGCCCTCCATTTTTTCCAATCCCCTGTAAAGGAAATCAGGAATAAAAATCTGAGCCGCGGTGGATATGTAGTATAGTACTGTCAGCAAAAAATATTCCCTAAGCAGTTCAACACAAAAAAACAGTATAAGGAGAAATATAAAACCTATGGGCACCAATAGAATTTTGGCCGTATATACAGACGCTATTGTCTTTTCTATATACTCCTTATTACTGCGGTTTTGAGATATTTTTTTAGTGGCTGAAAAGTCAAAGCCAAAGTCAAACAATAGTATAAAATATCCCATAACCGGTGTCAGATATGAAATTACTCCATAGGATTCAGGTCCGAGCCTGCGGGTCAGGCAGGCAGTTATGATGAGAGGAAGCACAAACTTTGCTCCCGTCATAATATATAAAAAAAATGTATTCTTTATAACGATTTTGTCATACGACTTCATAAAACTACCTTTCTTTAAACTTTCAATCCAGCGATACAACAATTAAATTGTTTGAAGGCTTAAGGCCCAAAATTTATATGTAAAGAAATATACCTTCTTATCTGCCGTTTTTAGATATTACGTCATAAAAGATATATGTCATTAATATTCCGTCTTAAATATGTAAATTTCTTTTTCATCTTTAATTTCATTAAAATATTCTTCCAGTCCAAAAACTATCAGACTTCCAATATAGTATGTCATCCAAATTAGGCTTGTTGAGTTTGCTATAAGCATAAGTCCGCACAGTAGTCCTGCTATAATTCTTGAAATTCCTTTATATAAAACAGCGGTCTTTATCATAGCAAAGTAGTATAACGCTACGCCTATTATTCCGGAACAATATATAAGTTCCATCAATCCTGTAAAATAGATATCTGGAAGGTTGATATATCCAAATCCAAATATTAAGTCTCTGCCTCCCATAGGAGAAATATATTTATCCCAATAAAGAGTTCTTCCCCAGATGGCATTGTAATTATTTTGTGAGTATTTTACGGGAGAAAATACTCTCTGCAGAGCCGACCTGAAAAATTCAAACTGATAGAGTATGCATAAAGCGGTAATCATTCCAAGCAGACAGCAGGCTGATTTTGCTATCTTGCTTGAAAACTCTGATTTTCTGATTATATCCAGTACATAAAGGAACCATATGCCTCCAGCCAGCATAATTCCCATTCCAGATGTAGTTGATACCATCCCCAGTGAAATGCATACTGCAGCAGGTATTTGTCTTTTTCCATGGAAAAGACATAACAGCAGTCCTACAAACGAATACTGCGTAAGATGTGAAGGCTCAAGAAAAAAAGCTGACGGACGATACAGACTGCTTGTCTCCTGATATCCTGTCAAAATTATTCCTCTGTAGTACTGAAGGCTGTCCAAGCACAAATCTGGGGCAATACAAGGTAAATGTACACCAAAAACATAATGAAGAATTGTCTGAATCATAGTCAGTATGGCTGCCGCCGCCGATATGGCAATAATATATTTTTTTAAGCATTCCGTATTTACAGCTCCCATTGAAAAGGCAACAATATGTACTATTATGAGCATTGTCTGTATCATATTGACAGTGTCTCCAATGCTTTTTATTACTACATAAAGCAGATAAATTACAAAAGGTATAACAATTTTTGCTATACGAAATCTGCCATTATTTAAGAGAATGTCATTAAATATAACGGAAGCCGCATAAAAAAAGCTTACGATAATCATTGTTGTGGAAACTCCGATTCCTATGGCAGGTACTTTATACATCATAAGTATCGGCAAAACAGCAATAAACAGCGCATACCCTTTTCCCGAAGTATGCTCTGTAATGAGTTTTTCTTTATGTATTTTGGAAACTGCACTCATCAATATTTCCAACCTCTCTGACTTGTCATAAACTAATGATTATTTTAGCCTGTTTCTTTTAACAACTGCCGGATTTCCTGCCGCAATGGAATAGGCAGGTATATTTTTTGTTACAACGGCACCGGCGCCTATGACAGAGCCTTTGCCTATATGAACTCCCGGTAAAATAATTACCTTCGTCCCTATCCATACATCATCTTCTATTATTACTGGTCTCGGTCTGGTAAGGCCTTGTCTGCACATTGGTATATCAGTTCTGGAAAACCCATGATTCATCGTATATATGCCGCAGTCAGGCGCAATCATCACGTTTTTCCCTATATATGTTCCGCTTTGCACAAAGGAGTTTTTGCCAATGCTTGAATTGTCTCCAATCAAAATATCCAAACCGTACCTGGCTCCTTGGTCTATATTTACTCTTTTTCCGCATTTTAACACAGCCATTCTAGTAAGTCCTCCACGGAGAATCCTGGCTAAATTGCTGTATTCTGACATTGGCAGATGTTTTGGACCCAAAGAATACAGCGTTCTAAAAATAAAGCGTATTTTTTTATACGGCGAAGCCTGCATAAAATTGCGTTTCATACCTGGAGCCTCCTTTCCAGCCGTATTGCTTCTTTTAATATATTAAAACTGCTATCCTCAACCACATCATTCCAAGCACATCTATCAGTATCAATCCTACTTTTCTCCAGAATTTTTTCTGCCCAGCAGCGAGCTGATAAATCAAGCGGAATAAAATAAAGAATCTTTTCAGACATTTGAACTATAGGCGGAATCACATCTGCTGATGCAAAGCTATGAAGACCGGATGCCTGGGCTTCTACAAGGACTATTCCAAGGCCTTCAAAAAGAGACGGCAGTACAAAGCAGTCCATGGCTTGATAAATCTCATTAATGTCTGTTCTTCTTCCTAAAAATATTACCTGTTCAGAAAATCCAAGTCCCTTGACTCTTTTTTCCATCTCCGGTCTTTTTTCACCCTCGCCTGCTACTAAAAAAACTGCCTCTGGTACCTGTTTATGTATTTCATAAAAAATATCTACAAGGAAATTTGTATTTTTTTGTGCAGAAAGGCGTCCGGCAAATCCAACTGTGAATTTATCATTAATATTCAGTTCACTGCGTTTCTTTTCACGAACTTCTGGTGAAAAACGGAATTTTTTAACATCTATTGCGTTATATATCAATTCTGCTTGATTTTCACCCGAAAATTTTCTTCCAAACATAAATACACTTGATTCCTCAGAATTGGTGAATCTGGTGCACTTCATACCGCTTAACAGCCATCTGCAGAACCTATGCAGCATTCTGTATGCTTTGCTTTTATTAGGTATGTCGTTATTATGAGCGTGCAGAATTATACGATAATTAAGTACTTTGCTCATAAACACCGCAGTAATATGACACATTGAAAAAAGATTAAAATAGGCTGTATCATGATCTTTTCTGGCGTTTTTTGCTGTTTTCCAGGAATCTATAATAAAGCGGAATGGGTCTTTTTTATATGAAGTCACCATATATATCCGCCCGCCTCTTGCCTGTATGCGTTCAGTATGTATACATTTTTCACCCACAATAACATAGTCAAAAATACAGTCTCTGCTCATATGCTCATTCATTGTCATAAGGAAACTTTCAATTCCGCCATAAATTTCCCCTGATGCTCCATAAACTAAAACTCTCATATTCCTTACACCTGCTTCGTCTTAGTAACATATAATATCTTTTTAGTTTATTCCATATGAACTTCAACTTTTTTACCCTGCTCTGCCGAAAAATACGCCGCATATACCACCTTGACAGTGTCTCTTGCAAGGGCAAAACCTGATTTGGGTTCTCGGTCAAAGGCAACTGCCTCCATGAAGTCCTGCATTTCATTTGTATAGCCTCTTATTATCTCATCCGAAATAAATGGATAATTCCAGCCGCATTTACTTGGAAGCATTTCTGACAGATATACATCATCCAGCCCGTCTTCATCCAGCATATAACTGCTCATTAGATTATTCATCGTAAGCACACAGTTTAATGCCGCATCATTACAGTAGAGTTCCACATAATTTTTACTTCCACCAAGAAGTGTATCGCAGGCAATAACTACAGCACGGGTGCCATCCGTAAACTCAACAATGCATGTGCTTGTATCTTCCACATCAATTGGTTTTGCGGCTATATGTCTGTGCTCATATTCACTCAGCCTGTTTGTTACACACGCCATATCTGCAAGCACGCTTTTTATTCTTATGTCGGTTTTATACGCATCTGCTTCCTGCTGTTTTAACCACAAAATAGCTGACAGCGGATGTGTACCCGTACGTATGAAAGTTCCGCCGCCGGTTTTTGACCATTCTCCCGCAACAGCTGAGCTTGACCCCTTTAGGCTCTCCTCGCCTTTCATATATAGAATTCGGCTCTTTTTTGCTGTAACGATTTCGGCTGCCTTTAATATGGCAGGAGCATATACAAAGTTTTCAGCATACATAAATTTTTTTCCGGACGACTTAATTGCTTTCTCTATTCTGTCGAGGTCATTAAGACAAGAAAGATACATTTTTTCCTTTGAAACCTTTCCTGCCAGTTCCATATCATCATTGTTTCCAAAATATCCGGTAAGCGGTTTTTCACAAATAACGTGTTTGCCATGATTTAAAGCAAGTATGGCTTCTTCCGCATGCATATAAGGCGGGGTACAGAGGTCTATAACATCTACCTCAGGGTCTTCCAGCAGGTCAGCATATCTTTTTGTTATTCTCTCAAAGCCATAACGCTTTTGAGCTTCAAGCAGCTGCTCTTCTCTCCTGGCAAAAATCCATTTATATCGTACATTTACTCCGTGTACTCTGTCATATCCGGCCATATGAAGTTCAGTGCCTCGCCCTGCACCGACCATTCCTATCGTAATCGTTTTTGTCATATATTCACCTCTGTATTTCTGATAACTCCTTTAAATGCCGACACCTCTGTATCAAATACATGGTTTAAAAACTTATATAACTCCTATATTTTCTACCGAGGATATAGTGCAGTATTACAGCTTTTCATATATTTCTTATTCCATTCACTAAAAGCCTTTTTCCGTTCACAAATTATTCTGCAACTGATAATTCCTGCATCTGTCTTTGCACATATCTCTTGTTTATTCTTTTCCTAAGTTCAACGGTATCCTTAATATCTTTCATTAAAATTTCAAATTGTCTTGGCGTAAGCTGCTGATTTGCATCACAGAGAGCCTCACAAGGAGATGGATGCACCTCTATCATAAGTCCGTCACATCCGGACATAATTGAGCTTAATGCCATAGGTGCTATCAATTCTGACCTTCCTGTAGCATGTGACGGGTCCGCTATAATCGGAAGGTGGGTTAAATCCTTAATGGCTGCTATTGCACTTACATCAAGGGTGTTTCTTGTATAAGTCTCTATGGAACGGATTCCCCTTTCGCAGAGAATAACATTGGGGTTTCCTTCTTTCATTATGTATTCCGCGCTGGCAAGCCATTCCTCAATTGTGGCACACAATCC
>CABPCX010000101.1 GCA_902406135.1 uncultured Eubacteriales bacterium | reverse complement strand
CTGGCACCAGCGCTATGGCTGCGACTACTTTGCCTGAATACATAAGAGTCGGACTTGTTATGAGTTATGCCCAAAAGAGTTCAATTGGCATACAGTCTACATCAATAAGACTTGTTAGACCTGAAAGTGATTCTAATCCTCTTGATAATGAGACAGTAGATGAATTTAACTCATCTTCCGGATTTAATGTGAGAGTTGGTCTCAGCTATCAGGTATCTATACCGATAGATGCTTCTTCATATAATGACGCAAAGGCGGAAGCGTCCGAATATATTTCAAACGGATATTCAAATGCCGTTGCCGGCTATTATAAAAACGACTGGGCTGTTATAATTTACGGATATGAAAATATGTCTGCGGCAAACAGTGCGGCATCAGCCCTTGGAGGAAAAGCGCTTTCTCCGTCAGATGTTACAATTTTAGATATTGACGGAAATCCAATACTTCTTATAGCAGATTCGGATGCATACTTTATGGGAACAGGTTCAACTCCTGTTGTTGACCTTGGCGCCCGCTCATATAGAGGCATAATTGATTTTATACATAACTCAGACGGAACAATAACAGCAGTTAATGTTATTGACCTTGAGGAATACTTATATGGCGTTGTGGCATCTGAAATACCTTCAAGCTATGAATATGAAGCAATAAAGGCTCAGGCCTGCGCCGCAAGAACCTATGCGCTTTATAAGTGGAACAGAGAATCAGATATCGGATATGATATATGCGACTCTACACACTGTCAGGCATATATGGGTTATGATTATGAGGATTCTACAACTAGACAGGCTGTTATAGACACCGAGGGAGAATTGATATATTATAATGGAAGTCCCATTGAAGCACTTTTCTTCTCATCAAGCGGCGGCTATACCGAAGATGCAGTAAATGTATGGGGTACTGATGTTGCTTATCTTAAAGCAGTTGATGACAGCCAGGAAATAAATTGCCCTGAATGGGAAAGAACAATAACCCTTGATGATTTGGACAACCTTATACAGACAAACGGTTATAATATAGGTTCTGCCACAGGTATGAGAATTACCATTGATAATAAAACTAACCGAGTACAAAAGCTTGAAATACTCGGCACAGAGGGAACAAAAACCATAACCCTTGAAGCCTGCAGAACTGTTTTTGGTTCCATCGGAAGTTCATTTAACAGCAGAAACTACACTATAACAAACGGTGTTGTTGAAAGCGGCGGAAAGACCGAGACGGTTACAAGCAATGTTATCGGAACATTTATAAGCGAGCCCTTAGAGGGATTTAAAGTAGGCAGAGACTATGTGATAGGAGCTGACTGTGCGGTTATATATTCAAATGCATCCGGAGCTAAGGCATACGGATATGACGGAAAAGAAATAGATTTGGATGATATACCTAATATTGATGACCTCATTACTACAACTACAACCGTAACAACATCAAATTCAACAAGCGGAACGACCGTTATATCATCAAAGGGTTCAACAATAGAAATTAAAGGCTATGGCATTGGCCACGGCGTAGGACTCAGTCAGATGGGAGCCAACGGTATGGCTAAAAACGGTGCGGACTACAAAGAAATACTTAAGCATTACTACACAGGAGTAACAGTAGAATAAAACGGAGATATATTATGAAAACAAGTGATTTTTATTATGATCTCCCACAGGAACTTATTGCTCAGGAGCCTCTGAAGGACCGTTCGTCCTCGAGGCTTCTGGTTCTGCATAGGGATAGTGGGGAAATTGAACACAAAATATTTAAGGACATAACAGGTTATTTAAAGAAGGGCGACTGCCTGGTAATAAATGATACAAAGGTTATGCCCGCAAGACTTATAGGTGCCAGAAAAAATACAGGTGCCAGAGTAGAGATACTTCTTCTTGTAAGAAAGGACCTTGATACTTGGGAAGTGCTCACATATCCCGGTAAAAAGGCAAAACCCGGAGATATAATTACTTTCGGCGACGGAAGACTTGAAGCAGAGATACTTGAAGTTATCGAAGGCGGAAACAGAATAGTAAAATTCCACTATGACGGAGTATTTGAAACTATTCTTGACGAGCTTGGAGAAATGCCTCTTCCTCCTTACATCACACATAAACTTGAGGATAAAAACAGATACCAGACCGTCTATGCAGTGCATGAGGGCTCAGCGGCAGCACCCACAGCCGGACTTCACTTTACTAAGGAACTTTTGGAAGAAATAAAAAATATGGGTGTTGAGATAGCCCATGTAACGCTTCATGTAGGTCTTGGAACATTCCGTCCTGTAAAGGTAGAGGATGTAACAAACCATGAGATGCACTCAGAGTACTATGTGGTTGAAAAAGAAGAAGCCGATAAAATAAATAATGCCAGAAAGAACGGCGGAAGAATTATTTCAGTAGGTACTACAAGCACAAGAACTCTTGAATCGGTTACGGATGAAAACGGTGTAGTACAGCCCGGAAGCGGCTGGACAAAGATATTTATTTATCCCGGTTATAAGTTTAAAGCGGTTGACTGCCTTATAACTAATTTCCATCTGCCTGAGTCAACACTTATAATGCTTGTTGCCGCACTGGTTGGAAAAGATAAAATACTTGATACCTACAGAATAGCGGTTGAAGAAAAGTATAGATTTTTCTCATTTGGAGACGCGATGTTTATTGTATAATAAATGCGAGGGTGTTTGATATGGATCTCTTCGAATATAATATGTCCAGACAATTTAATAATACGGCTCCCCTGGCTGCCAGAATGAGGCCCGAAACACTGGAGGATTATGTGGGACAGCAGCATATACTGGCAAAGGGCAAGATGCTTTATAATGTCATCAAAGCCGATAAACTCGGCTCCATAATACTTTATGGACCTCCCGGAACGGGTAAAACTACCCTTGCAAGGGTAATAGCAAACACCACTTCGAGGAAATTTGAACAGTTAAACGCCACCACATCGGGAATAAAAGATATAAAAGAAGTAGTTCAAAAGGCAAAGGAAAATGCCGGTATGTATAATGTCGGCACAATACTTTTTATAGACGAGATACACAGGTTCAATAAAGCCCAGCAGGATGCGCTTCTGCCCCATGTTGAAAACGGAACCGTAACATTAATAGGAGCTACAACGGAAAATCCTTATTTTGAAGTAAATAAGGCCCTTGTATCCAGGTCCTATGTATTTGAGCTTAGGCCTCTTGAAAAGGACGACCTTAAAAAGCTCATAATGCGTGCAGTAAGCGACAGAGACAAAGGCTTTGGAAATATGGATATAGCCGTTGACGAAAAGGCCGTTGATTTTATTGCAGAGGTATCAAACGGAGACGCCAGAAGGGCTCTTAATGCCATAGAATTGGCGGTTCTTTCTTCCGAACCCGATGAAAACGGTAAAATCAAAATAGATATGGACCTTGCTCAGGAATGTATACAGAAAAGGGCTCTTAACTATGATAAAGACGGTGATAATCATTATGACACCATATCAGCGTTTATAAAAAGTATGAGAGGTTCAGACCCTGACGCAGCCCTTTATTACCTTGCCAGGATGATATATGCCGGAGAAGACCCGAAATTCATTGCTAGAAGAATAGTGATATGCGCCTCTGAGGATGTAAGCAATGCCGACCCCCATGCGCTTCAGGTAGCGGTATCAGCTGCTCAGGCAGTTAATATGATAGGTATGCCGGAAAGCCGTATAATACTTGCTCAGGCCGTTGCCTATGTTGCCTGCGCTCCTAAGAGTAATTCGGCTCTTATGGGAATAGAAAATGCTCTCTCAGATGTGCGTAATATAACGGTTTCGGGAGTTCCTGCCCATCTTAGGGACGCACACTACAGCGGAGCAGCAGAAATGGAACACGGCGTCGGATATAAATATGCCCACGATTATCCGGGACATTATGTAAGACAGCAGTATCTGCCCGATGAGTTAGTTGGAAAGATTTATTATGAACCTTCCGAAAACGGAGTCGAAAAGAGGATAAGCGAATCTTTAAGACGACTTAGAGGAAAATAATTGTAAGCTAGAAAACACCCTTTAAGGGTGTTTTCTTATATGGTTTTTCATATAGTTTATAGGCATATCAGAGTATTTGTTATAAGTATTTGTATTGACGAGTGCTGTCATTATAATAGTATATGGTGAATAAAATTGCTTCTCAGCTCTATAGGAGGATAAATATGAATATTCTTATATTAAACGGAAGTCCGCGTAAAAACGGAAATACAAAATTTATGATAGACGCTTTTATTAAAGGTGCTAAAAAATCCAATGATATTACTGTAGTGCCCGTATGCGAAAGAAAAATAGGAGGATGCCTTGCCTGCGAATACTGCCATACTAAAGGAAACGGAGAATGTATCCGGAAAGATGATATGCAGGAGATATATCCTCTTATACAGAAGGCGGAAATGATAATACTGGCATCTCCTATATATTATCACGGATTAAGCGGCCAGCTGCAGTGCGCCATAAATCGTATCTATGCCATAGACAAACCAAAGAACTTAAAAAAGGCGGCCCTGTTTTTAAGCTCAGGCGATGATAATGTATATGGCGGAGCAATATATGAATATGAAAATTCATTTTTGGACTATCTTGGCCTTGAAAATATGGGCATTTTTACTGCCTATGATAAGCAGAATAAATCAGAAGAAAAATATACGGAGTTATATGATTTCGGATGTTCATTAAATTCTGATGCGGATGAGAAAGGTATTTCTACGGAAGAATTTATTGAAATAATGAACAGCGGCAAAGAGGTTGAAGCCGGCTCAGCTGTTCATCAGTGTATGCACCGACTGGCGCAGGAAGCATTAAAGATTACCGGTGAAATAAACTCAAAATACCATACAGAGGAAGAAATAAGAGAACTTTTCCGCCAGCTTACAGAAAATAAAGTAGGAAAGAATTTTGCTGTATTCCCGCCATTTTATACGGACTGCGGAAAAAACTTAACCATAGGAGAAAATGTATTTTTTAACAGCGGATGCAGAATGCAGGACCAGGGAGGAATAACCATAGGCGACGGAACGCTTATAGGCCATAATGTGGTTTTGGCAACACTCAACCATGATTTAGACCCGTCAAAGCGTGCAAATATGCACCCGAAACCCATTAAAATAGGCCATAATGTGTGGATTGGCGCAAATGCTGCGATACTTCCCGGAGTAACCATAGGTGACGGAGCGGTTATAGCCGCCGGGGCGGTTGTATCCAAGGATGTTCCGCCGCGCACAATAGCCGGAGGAGTTCCCGCAAAAATAATTAAAACCATAGACTAGGAATTATATTGACTAAATATGTATGATTTGGTAATATAAATAAGTAATCAGGACAAGAAGTCCATAATAAACCGGTTTATATAATTTATATTTTTTGACGATATAGCCACGAAGGCAGATTCTGTCGTGTATGACAGACTTTGTTTTCGTGGCTTTTTTGCGTTGAAGGAGGTATCTATGGATAAAAAAGAACTCAGTAATTTAAAGGATTTCTGGGACAGTATGGCTGAAAGGTTCAAAGACTTTGAAATCCCTACACCCTATAATGATATATTTATGAAAAATCTGTATCTTAAAGGAATACTTGAAAACGGCGGAAAGGCCCTTGATATTGGCTGCGGAGGCGGAAAATATTCCTTTGCGATGGCTCCGTATTTTGAGAAAGTCATAGGGACGGACATTTCGGAGCAGATGATAAATTACGCAGAAGAAAGAAAAAAAGACGAAAAAAACACAAATACGTTTTTCAGATGTATCTCCTGGCAGGAATCAGACATTGATGAGCTTAAATTGGATAATAAATTTGATTTGGTATTTGCCCATATGACACCGGCTGTAAACAGCATTGAAACAATGGAAAAAATGAGAAAGGCATCAAAGAAATGGTGTGTAATAACCAAGTCCGTTTACAGAAAAAGCGAAATAGCCGATACGGTAAACAGAATATGCGGCAATAAATCAAACAGCTATGGCGATAAGGAAATGCTGGAACTTTTTGATATGTTATGGAAAGAAGGAATTATGCCCGAAGTATTTTACGAAAAAGAAAGATGGGAAAATGTCCTTCCCTTAAATAAGGCCGCAGAGAGCTATATTAAGAGAATGTCCGTAAAAAGAGAGCTTACCCAAAGGGAGATAGAGAAAATAAAGGCATACTTTACAGACATATCCGAAAACGGAATGGTAACGGAAACTACGGATGCTGTATTATGTACGGTTTACTGGAAGGAAAATAAGGAGGAAATATGATGAATAAGGAATTATGGGAAAAATGCGTTGAATTTCACGGCCACGAATGCCCAGGTCTTGCCATAGGCTTCAGAGCCGCAGTTGAAGCGTCTAAATATATAGGAGACGGAAAAAGCGAAGATGAAAGCATAGTATGTGTTACGGAAAATGACGCTTGCGGAGTAGATGCCATTCAGAGAATTTTAAGCTGCACCATGGGAAAGGGAAATCTTATATACAGGGGTACAGGCAAAATGGCATTCAGCTTTTTTGAAAGAAAGAGCGGCAGAAAAGTAAGATTCTGCCTGAAACCCTTTGAGGGAGAAATGGACAGGGAAGAACGAAAAAAATATATACTTGAAGCTCCCTTTGAGGAAATCTTTAAAATAAGCGAACCTTCCTTTGACCTCCCTGAGGAAGCAAGAATATTTAATAATGTGGTATGTGAAGAATGCGGCGAATCCGCTCCCGAGCACAAAATACGCCTTATGAACGGCAAAAAAGTATGTTTGGACTGTTTTAAAGAATATGAAAGAGGATGGTAAAGGAGTGGTTATATGAAAAAAAGATTTGCTGTATTGGCGGCCGTGCTTATGCTTGCGCTGAGCGGCTGTGCTTCAACAGCCGAAAACCCCAAAAATACCGAAAACATTGAAGAAGCCCAGTCGTCAGTTAAAGTCACCGACCTTCTGGGACGTGAAGTTGAGGTCCCCGAAAACCCGGAAACAATAATAGCCCTTGGAGCAGGAAGTCT
>CABPCX010000100.1 GCA_902406135.1 uncultured Eubacteriales bacterium | reverse complement strand
GAAATTAAGAATTTTGAAATTTTCTGTTGAGAAGTTGCCGAATTTGTATTAAAATATTACTGCTGATTTTTATGCAATTATAGTTTTCATAAAAGTACATTAAGTAACAAGTGTGCGGAAAATACTGCTTTCGTACACAAAAATTCCTAGAACAGAGGGGGATAATATGCAAGCTTTAACCTTCAAACGTGGAGTTCACCCCGATGACTGCAAACGCTTCACAGCTGACAAGCCCATCGAAGTTGTACTCCCCAAAGAGAATTCCGAAATGTTCTATCCTATGTCTCAGCATATCGGAGCTCCCTGTGAGCCCATCGTTGCCGTTGGCGACTATGTTAAGGCAGGACAGAAAATAGCAGAAACAGGTGCTTTTGTATCTTCACCTATTTTCTCAAGTGTTTCGGGAACAGTAAAAGATATCCGTCCCATGCTTACGCCCGGCGGCGCAACAGTTAAGACTATCGTTATCGAAAACGACGGTAAGTTCGAAATGGCTGACGGTATCGGAAAGGCTCTGGATTATGAAAATATGTCCAATGCCGACATTTGTGCAGCAATCAAGGCTGCCGGTGTAGTTGGTCTGGGTGGTGCCGGATTCCCTACACATATCAAACTCGCTCCTCCGCCGGACAAGAAAATCGATTACATAATCGTTAATGCGGCAGAGTGCGAACCTTACCTTACATGCGACTACAGAGTTATGCTCGAGCAGCCCGAAAAGATCATCAGAGGTCTTAAGGTTATGCTTAAGCTTCATCCCGGCGCAAAGGGCGTTATCGGCATTGAGAACAACAAGCCTGAAGCTATCAAAGTTCTCAGCGAAATGGTTAAGGATATTCCTAATATTGAAGTTGCCGAACTTCTTATGAAGTACCCTCAGGGTGCAGAAAAACAGATCATCTATGCTATAACAAAGAGAGAAGTTCCTTCAACAACTCCTCCTTCACTTCCTGCTGACGTTGGATGTATCGTAGACAACGTTGCAACAGTTATGGCTGTAGGAGACGCTATATTCGAAAGCAAACCTCTTATGGACAGAGTAATCACTGTATCAGGCGGTGCTGCTAAGAATCCCGGAAACTACCAGATGAAGATTGGTATGAAGATCTCTGACCTTATGGATGCCATCGGAGGATTTAAAGAAGAACCCGCTAAGTTTATCGCAGGCGGCCCTATGATGGGACCTTCAATGTATACTCTTGATGTTGCTTCAACAAAGACAACATCAGGTCTCCTTTGCTTCACAAAAGAAGAAGCTTACATCCCGCCTGAAAGAAACTGTATCCGTTGCGGAAAGTGTGTTGAACACTGTCCTATGGGACTTATGCCCCTTGAGCTCAATCAGCTTGCCATCAAGGGTCTTGCCGAAGAATTCGGTAACCTTCACGGTATGGATTGTATCGAGTGCGGTTCTTGTTCATTCGAGTGTCCCGCAAAGAGACAGCTTGCTCAGTCTATCAGAGCTATGAAGAAGATTGAGGGCGGAAGAAGAGCAGCAGCTGCAGCAGCCGCAAAGGCAGCAGCTGAGAAAAAATAATAAGGGGGATTAGTAAAATGAGTAGTTCAATCATAGTATCAGGTACCCCTCATGTCCGTTCAAAAGAGTCAATTCAGAGCATCATGCGTGATGTTGTTATAGCTCTTATACCGGCATCAGTAATGGGTATATACTATTTTGGTATTAAAGCTTTAATGCTTATCGCAATTTCAATCGTATCCTCTGTAGTATTCGAGTGGGGATATGAAAAGATTCTTAAGAAGCCCATAACAGTAACAGACTTCTCAGCTGTACTTACAGGTCTTCTTCTTGCACTCAACCTTCCTGCAACAGCATCTTGGTGGGTGCCCATCGTAGGCAGCTTTGTTGCCATCGTTCTTGGCAAACAGTTCTACGGCGGACTTGGTCAGAACTTCATCAACCCTGCACTCATCGGACGTGCATTCCTTGTAGCTGCTTACCCTACACAGACAACAGGTTCAGCTTTCGCTACAGGTAGAATGGTTGTTGATGCTTCTACATACGCTACACCTCTTGCAGAGCTCAAAGCTGGCACAGCTGTTATCAACGGCGAAGCTATCAAGAATGCTCTTATCGGTAACGTAGGAGGATGTATTGGTGAGACATGTGCAATCGCACTTCTCATCGGAGGTATCTACCTCATCGTTAAACACGTAATCAGCTGGAGAATTCCCGTTATCTACATCGCAGTAGTATTCATCCTTACATCTCTTCTTAGAGGTTACGGAGTAATGGGCGGTGTATATGAGATCTTCTTAGGCGGTCTTATGCTTGGTGCATTCTTCATGGCTACAGACTATGTAACATCACCTATTTCTGCAAAGGGACAGATCATCTTTGCTGTAGGATGCGGTCTTCTTACTTCATTCATCCGTGTATACGGCGGATATCCTGAAGGCGTATCATACTCAATCCTTATTATGAACCTTGCGGTTCCTCTTATTGACAGATACACAAGACCTAGAATCTTCGGGGAGGTGAAGGCGAAATGAAACAGATAATCAGACCTATGGTAGTTCTTGGTGCTATTTGTATAGTTTGCGGCGGACTTCTTGGAGTAGTTGAGTCTGTTACAAGAGAGCCTATCGCAATACAGGAAGAAAAGACATCTACAGAGGGTAAGAAAAAAGTATTCCCCGATGCAGAATCATTTGAAGAAATCGAATTAGCTGCTGACGAAGCAAGCAACGATATCTCAGTTAAGACAGCAAGCGTTGCGGTTGACGCTTCAGGCGAGACTATCGGATATGTAGTTGAAGTACTTCCCAGCGGATTCGGCGGAGCCATTGACCTTATGGTTGGTGTTGACACTGAAGGCGTTGTTGCAGGTATTTCAATCCTCAGCCTTTCAGAATCACCCGGACTTGGTGCCAATGCAAAAGAAGCTTGGTTCCAGGATCAGTTTGTAGGACAGACTTCACCCGTTGCTGTTACAAAAGACGGCGGTACAATCGAAGCTATCACAAGTTCTACAATCACATCAAGAGCCGTAGCTAACGGTGTTACAGCTGCTGTTGACTGGGCTGTAGATTATGCGGGAGGTGCAAACTGATGAGTAAGGCATTACATGCTATCAAAAACGGTATAATCGATGAAAACCCTACGTTTATTCAGGTTATCGGTACTTGTCCTACACTTGCCGTAACAACAAGCGCTATAAACGGTATCGGAATGGGTCTTTCAACAATGGCCGTTCTTGTATGCTCAAACTTATTTATTTCATTATTAAGAAAAATTATTCCTGATACAGTACGTATACCGTGCTTTATCGTAGTTATTGCCAGCTTCGTAACAATAGTACAGTTACTTCTTACAGCGTTCCTTCCTTCGCTTAACGAGTCACTGGGTCTTTATATCCCTCTTATCGTTGTTAACTGTATTATCCTTGGACGCGCAGAAGCATTCGCTTCAAAGAACGGCCCTATCGTTTCATTCTGCGACGGTATCGGTAACGGTCTCGGATTTACGATGGCTCTCTGCTTCATCGGTCTTGTTCGTGAGTTCCTTGGAGCAGGAACACTCTTTGGAGTAACTATACTTCCTGAAGCGTTCCCTAAGACACTGATTATGATTATGGCTCCTGGTGCTTTCCTTACATACGGAACACTTATGGCTATCTTCAACAGAATCATATCAAAAATGAAAGCTAAAAAAGCAGCTAAAGAAGCTGCAGCATAAGGAGGAGGGGAAAGAATGAATTACGTACTGTTTATATTAGCAGCTGTGTTTGTAAACAACTACATCTTATCACAGTTCTTAGGTATCTGCCCCTTCCTTGGAGTTTCAAAGAAGGTAGAAACAGCTGCCGGAATGGGTGTAGCCGTTATATTCGTTATGACACTCGCTTCAGCTGCTACATACTTTATTTATAACTTTATCTTAGTAAAACTCGGCATTGATTATCTTTACAACATTGCCTTCATTCTTGTTATCGCTGCACTCGTTCAGTTCGTTGAGATGTTCATTAAGAAGAGTTCACCTGCACTTTATCAGTCACTTGGTGTATACCTTCCCCTTATCACAACAAACTGTGCCGTTCTCGGTGTAGCCGTATCAAATATGCAGTCAGGATATAACTTTATCCTTTCAGTTCTTAACGGTTTCGGTGGTGCTGTAGGTTTCACAGTATCAATCATACTCATGGCTGGTATCCGTGAAAGAGTTGAACAGAATGATCATCCTAAGGCATTTGAAGGTTTCCCCTTTGCCCTTGTAACAGCAGGACTTATGTCTATTACATTCTTGGGATTCCAGGGACTCATAAGTGTATCAGAAGTTGTTAAAGCAATGGGATTATAATACGGAGGGGTGACAAAAAATGGATACAAATGCTATTATTTATGCTATGGTCAGCATTGGAGGATTAGGTATCGTTTTTGGTGCTATCCTCGGTTTTGCCAGCAAAATATTCGCGGTTGATGAAGACCCCAGAATAGGACAGGTTCTTGAATGCCTTCCCGGAGCAAACTGTGGTGGTTGTGGATATCCCGGATGTGGAGGTCTCGCTACAGCTATCGTTGAAGGAAGAGCTCCTGTAAATGCCTGCGCCGTTGGTGGTGCAAGCGCAGCTGCTGCTATCGCAGAAGTTATGGGAGTTGTTGCTGAAGAAAAAGAACCTACAGTTGCATTTGTAAAATGCGGCGGTACTTGCGACAAAGCTCAGAATAAATATGAATACGACGGAATTAGTGACTGTATCATGGCTGCACAGCTTGCAGGCAAGACATCAAAGGCTTGTGCATACGGCTGTATGGGTCTTGGAAGCTGCGTAAGCGCATGTCAGTTTGGAGCGATCAAAATCGAAAACGGGGTTGCTGTTGTAGATCCTGATTTATGTGTATCTTGCGGAAAATGTGTTGCTACATGCCCTCAGCACATAATTGAAATCGTTCCTAAGAAGAAGAAAGTTAAAGTACAGTGCTCATCTAAAGATATGGGCAAGGCTGTTATGTCTGTATGTTCAGCTGGATGTATCGGATGTAAGATTTGTGAAAAGACATGTAAGTTCGATGCTATCCACGTAATCGACAACATCGCTGTTATCGATTATGATAAGTGTAAGAACTGCGGTATGTGTGCTAACAAGTGTCCTAAGAAAGTTATCACAGGATACAGAGTTGAAGCTCCCAAGCCCGCAGAGGCTCCTGCAGCTGCACCTGCTGCACCCGCTGCTGAAGCTCCCGCAGAAGCACCTAAGGCTGAAGAAACAAAGACAGAAGAATAAAAATAAGCATTTTTTACAGCGGATACGGTCGTATCCGCTGTTTTTTTAATGCTTTTTTGTGGAAAAGTGTGAATTGTGTCGAAAGCATATTTTATGATATAATTTCATATATCTATGAAGAAACATAAATATAAAAAGAGACTTTTCCGGTATACATAAAGCCGGGAAAGAGTACAAACAACGGCATCTGGACAGTACCGCTGTTTTTTTTGCCAAACTAAAAGTAAAGGAGACGAGAAATGAAGACAGCAATCGAAAAGTATTTTAAAATCAAGGAAAACAATTCCTCCATACAGACGGAGATATTTTCAGGACTTACAGCCTTTTTTACGATGGTATACCTGCTTTTCCTTGTGCCTAATACTCTAATGGGAGCATTTCCCGAAGCTTTTAATGAGGCAGGAGAAATGGTTGGAAGCTATGTCTTAAGCAACGGCCTTACAGCCGATGAGATGCTTGTATCACTCACTATTGCGGCCTGTATAGCGGCGGCAGTATCAACCCTTATAACGGCCTTAAGAACAGGCCTTCCCTTTGCGCAGGGTCCAAGCCTTGCCATTGCCACATTTATTACATATACCGTATGCGGCGAAATGGGATATACCTATGAGCAGGCCCTGGCGGCAGTATTTATAAGCGGTATCGTATTCTTCATACTTACATTCTTCGGCCTTGAACATAGAATAAGAAAGGCCATTCCCCATAATATTAAATATGCAGTTACAGCCGGTATTGGTCTTTTCATAGCCTTTATGGGTATGCAGAAATGTCATATGGTAGTGGCTGACAGCCATCACCTTGTTAAGTTCGTAAACTTCGCAGGTTTTTCCGATTATAATACAATGAGTACAATACTCTGTCTTGCAGGCCTTGTCCTCATAGCAGTGCTCCATTATAAGCACATACACGGAGCAATCCTTATCGGAAAGATAGTAGTTATCATAGCGGCAATACCCCTTGGACTTTTCCCCGCCGGAGAAATAAATCTTTTTGCCTATGACTTTGGAGTAATACTTCCTACAGCATTCAAAATGGACTTTGCGGGATTCTTCACCCACGGCGGAAACTTTGGACTTACAGGCGGAGTTATAGCGGCGGCAGCCATAATAATGACCCTCTGTATAATGGACGTATTTGAGACCATGAGTACGGTAATTGCCACCGACCACATTCTCGAACATAAGGTACACCACGAAAAAACAAATGTTAAAATAAAGAAAACCCTTGAAGCAGATGCCATTGGTACAGTTGTTGGCGCTTCAATGGGTGTTACAACGGTTTCTACATTTGTTGAAAGTACAGCCATGGCAGTTGAGGGAGGAAGAACAGGTTTTTCAGGTGTAGTTACATCAATACTCTTCATACTTGCCATATTTATAGCGCCCTTTGCGTCTGTAATACCTTCAGCCGCAACGGCAACAACACTCATAATTACCGGTGTGTTTATGATGTCTGTAGTTAAGCAGATAAACTTCCATGATGTGGAAGAGGGACTTCCCGCATTCTTTACTTTGGCATTTATACCTCTTACATACAGCCTTATAAACGGTATTTTCCTTGGACTTGTAACACATACATTCATCAATGTTTTCAGCGGAAAGTGGAGAAACGTAAAGTTTGGCACATATCTTATGACACTGCTTTTTGTTCTGATATTTGTATTTATGTGATATAAAAATACTTTGCCCCGCAGATATAATTCTGCGGGGTTTTTGTGTAATCGGGCTGAAATAGGTGTTCATCGGTTTTATGAATGAAGTTTATATGAAA
>CABPCX010000099.1 GCA_902406135.1 uncultured Eubacteriales bacterium | reverse complement strand
ATTAGGGCTATGCCCGAAAAGGAAAAACCACCCGCTATGCGGGTGGATAATTATTATAAGAGGACTGTTTTATATATGGTTTATAAAGCTTTACAGTATTTTAATATGTGAAGAACTGGCTCCAGTAATATGTATTTCCGCTGTTGTAGCATCCTACGCCTATGTGAGTGTAGTTTGCATTTAAGATATTTGCTCTGTGTCCAGGGGAATTCATCCATGTTTCCACTGCTTCTGCCGGTGTTTTCTGACCATAGGCGATGTTTTCTCCTGCTCCTGAATACTGGACGCCTGCTTCGTCTAAAGCCGTATAGCAGCTTCTGCCGTCCGGGCGGGTATGGGAAAAACTTATTTCTGTTTCCTCGGCTCTAACCTGGGCAGCTGCCTGCACGGATGAATCGGATTCCAGTTCGTTAAGGCCTTCCTTTGCACGCTCAATATTTACAAGACGTACGACTTCTGATGCAAAGGCCCTTTCCTGAGATGACATTTCTCCGTCATTTGGTTCTTCGGGCTCTTCGGGAGTATCGGGAATTTCAGGCACATCGGGAATCTCAGGTACATCAGGCTCTTCGGGGGTATCGGGAATTTCTGGTTCTTCAGGAACTTCAGGTACATCGGGTATATCAGGAAGCTGTGGAATATTGCTGCAGTCTCCGTTTAATATTTCAAGCAGAATTTTTAAACAGTCATCACTTGAACCCATACTCTGAATTTTATCAATAAATTCTTCATCAAGATAAATGCAGTCATCGCTTATTAATCCTGATTTGCTTAAATAATTATAAGCAAAACTGTCAAAGCTGTTTACTGAATAGCTGTAGTTTTCCTTTTCTGCCGCAAAAGCCGAAACAGAGGAAACAGATACAGCGGCTGCTATAATAGCTAGTATAAATTTCTTTTTCATCTACATCTCTCCTTAAATATTAAATTTTTGTTACATTTTTGTTACAGCTATATGATAAACCTTCCTTTGTATGCATGCAATGGTACATTATGGTTATAAAATTCAGGGCTTTTGAGAAATTTTTAAAAAAGCCCCTGAAAATGGGCATTTGTAGAGATGTGCCTTAAAGGATATATGCAGACAGGAACATATTTCCTGTGCCTTATGGACGGTATGACGCTTTTAACATATTTGCATTTACTAAAGGCTTTAAACATGATATTATATTAAAACTGGCAGGTGATAAATATTGATAAAAACAGTTACTTTGGATAATGGACTTAAAATCGTGCTTGAAAATATTCCATATGTTCGCTCCATAGCCTTTGGAATATGGATAAATACCGGCACAAGATGTGAAAAACCTGAAGAAAACGGCGTATCACATTTTATTGAACATATGATGTTTAAAGGCACAGAAAAAAGAAATGCTAAGGAAATCGCCGAAGAAATGGACGCCATGGGCGGCCAGATAAATGCGTATACAACAAAGGAGTATACCTGCTACTATACAAGAGTACTGGACAGACATTTTGACCATGCCCTTGATGTACTTAGCGATATGATATTGAATTCAAAATTTGATGAAAATGATATTATGAGAGAGCGTGAGGTCATAGAAGAGGAAATAGATATGTACCTTGATGCGCCTGAGGAACTTGTGCATGACGCCCTTGAGGAAGCTGTATGGAGAGAAACAGGCCTTGGAATGCCCATATGCGGCACTAAGGAGCTTCTTGCGGATATGAACAGGGGCATAATAACATCATATTACGAAAGAACATACAGGCCGCAGAATGCGGTAGTAGCGGTAACGGGAAACTTTGATACTGATGATATCATAAGAAAGATAAATGCTGTATTCGGAAGCTGGAGTACCGAAAAATATGTGAAAGCCGAATATCCTGAAGCTACTTATATACCTTCGGTTGTAAAGATAAATAAGAATGTTGAGCAGGTGCATCTCTGTTTTACATTTAAAGCTCCCAAAAGAGACAGCCAGCATAAATATGCTCTTGCGGTGCTCAATACGCTTTTCGGCGGCGGTATGAGTTCAAGGCTTTTCCAGAAAATAAGGGAAGACGAAGGCCTTGTTTACACCATATACAGCTATACATCAGCATACAGTGATACCGGAGTTATGACTGTCTATGCCTGTACAAGCCCCCAGAAAACAGAGGCAGTTGTCAAAAGCGTATTCAGGGAGATAGGCAGGCTCAAAAACGAAAAAATAGATGACAGAGTTATCGAAGTTACGAAAGAACAGATAATAAGCAATTATATTATAAGCAGTGAGAGTACCGCGGGACGTCTTACAAGCAACGGAGGCGGTATGGTGCTTACGGGAAGAGTTCTTTCCATGGAAGAAATTTTAGAAAAAATGGATATGGTAAATTATGCGTCGGTTAAAGATGTTATAGATGAAATATTTGATGCGGACCAGTTCAGTTTTTCAGCAGTAGGAAACATAGAAGACATAGATTTTGAGGGAATGATAGATGAAGGAAAACAATTTTTATATAACCAGAACAGATGATGCTAAGGATTTGCCGCTTCCTGCGTATATGTCAAAGGGTGCGGCAGGAATGGACCTTTATGCCAACATACATGAAGATATAATGATAAGAAGGGGAGAAAGAAAGCTTATACCTACAGGAATAAAAATAGCTCTTCCTGAAGGTTTTGAAGCACAGATAAGGCCAAGAAGCGGTCTTGCTCTTAAAAACGGAATTACAATTGTAAATGCTCCCGGAACCATTGATTCGGATTACAGAGGAGAAATCGGAATTATAATAATCAATCACGGCGAAAGAGGATTTTTGATAAAAAGAGGAGACAGAATAGCCCAGATAGTTATAAACCGCTATGAGAGAGTAGAATGGACAGAATGTGAAAGTCTTGATGAGACAGAGCGTGCAGATGGCGGATTCGGACATTCGGGCGTATAAAAAGCACCATTTTGGCAGATACTTATCCGAGGAAGAAGTAAAAATTCTTATAAAGGAGGAGTAATATGAGCTCAAGATTTTGGGACATTATCTGCCTGACTTTGATAATTGTCGGAGCGCTTAACTGGGGTCTTATCGGATTCTTCAATTTTGACCTTGTTTCCGCAATTTTTGGCGGCGGCCTCAACTGGATAGCAAGAATAATATTTGCTGTTGTCGGTCTTGCCGGAATTTACGGACTTTTTATGTACGGTCATTTAAGAAGAACCGCAGAGTAACCTTAGGCACACTCTGATAAGTGGCATTACTGCACTTATATCTAATTTAATTCGGTAATTTGAAACAATAAAAAGCACTTGATCCCAAAAGGGAAAGAGTGCTTTTTTCTGCAGATTTTTGCTGTATATTACATAGTTTTGACATTAATGATATTGAAGAGTACGTATAAATCGGATAATATATAAATGCATAAATGAATTAAATGGAAGGGATACCAAATGATGATTTACAATGAGAGAGCCGAATTGATATTACAGCAGCTTCAGCTTCAGTCCACGGTCAAAGTGGGAGAGCTCAGCCAGCAGCTGCAGGTATCTGTTGATACGATGAGAAGAGATTTAAAAACAATGGAGCAGAATGGGCTCATTAAATGCGTTAGAGGAGGAGCCTGTCTCCCTGATTCAATGATTTCTTTTTCCAATTTCACTGGACGAGAAATAATAAACAGCGAGCTTAAAAGAGAAGCATCTAAAAAGGCCTTAGAGTATATACGCAGCGGAGATGTAATAGCCCTTAATTCGGGAACAACAAATACGGTGCTGGCACAGGAACTTGTAACATTGAATGAAAAATTTACCGTTGTTACAAACAACTATGCTGCTGTGAATATTTTGATGCAGAATCCTTCGATACATCTTATAGCTGTTGGAGGCACTGTTGACTCCCTTGAGAGGTCCACATACGGAAGCGTATGTGAACAGGAATTTGGCAAGTATTATCCTGACATAGCCTTCCTTTCCATAAATGCAGTCAATTATCATGATGAATACACGGATTTCAGACTCCAGGAAATAAGCATACTACAGCTGCTTTCAAAAAATTCCAAGAAAGTAATAGCAGTAATGGATTCAAGCAAACTGGGAAAGTGCTCAAAGAAAAAAGCTTTGTCCATAGACCAGGTGGATATGATACTTATGGACGACCATATTTCTCCGGAAATAAGGGAAAAGTATAAGAAAAAGGGTATTACTATTTTATAATTGCAGATAATTACAGCCTATGAATTAAGGACCGCTTTAAGCGGTCTTTTTATTTTTGCCAAGTAAAATAAGATAATATTTCCGGTGGATTTTATACGTATATTTTACATACAATTCACGATAATTTGCTAGATAATACGGGTATTTACTGTTTATAATCTGCTTAAAGAAGCAAATAACAGCAATAAACAGCAAATAAAAGCAAGGAGAATAGAAATGAATAATGATAACAGCATTAAAATGATAGTTTTTGACTGGGCAGGAACAACTGTAGATTATGGTTCAAGCGCACCAAGCGGAGTGTTTGACATCGTATTTACAGGAGCGGGAATTAAGCTTACTAAAGAAGAAATAAACCGCCCTATGGGTATGGAGAAAAAATCACATATAAGAGAACTTCTTTCAGGAGAAGAAGGAAACAGACAGTGGCTTGAAGTATACGGAAGACCATGGTCAGAAGATGATGTGGAAAGCCTGTATCAGACATTTGAAAAAACATTATATGAAGTTGTTGCAGGATACAGCGTTCCCATTGAAGGCGTAGTTGAAACAGTGAAAAAGCTCAGAGAAAACGGCATCAAAATTGGATCTACTACAGGATATACTTCTGAAATGATGAAGCAGGTAGTGCCCAAGGCAGAAGAGCTTGGATATAAGGCAGACTGTGTTGTTACACCTGATATTACAGGAGCAAGCCGCCCCACACCTTTTATGCTCTTTGAATGTATGAGACAGCTTAATGTATATCCTCCCTGCTCTGTAGTAAAGGTAGGCGATACGGTAGTAGATATTCTTGAAGGAAAAAATGCGGGAGCTTGGAGCATAGGCATACTCAAAGGCTCAAATCTTTTAGGCCTTTCAGAGGAAGAATATAACACAATGGATGCGGATAAGCTCAAAAAGCTTAAAAAGGAAACTACAGATAAATATTTAAAGGCAGGAGCAGATATAGTAATAGATACTATTTGTGACCTTCCTCAGGCCATTGATGAAATAAACCGCAGAATGAAAATGGAGGCAGAAAGATGAACCGCTATTATAATCCCGTTAAAACTATACAGGGAAAGGGATGCGCATCAAATATAACAGAGACATTAAATGAGCTGAACCTTTCAAATAAAAAAGTACTTTTTATTACCTGGGGCAAAGAAGTGCTTGAAATGCCTGCATTTTCACAGCTTTTTAATAATGAAAACGGATTTGAAATACATACAGAGATATTTCAGGCATCAAATCCAACGGTAGAGCAGCTTTTTGACATATATAAAAGAACAAAAGGCTTTTCACCCGAAGCAGTTATAGCAGCTGGCGGCGGAAGCATAATGGACGTAGGAAAATCCCTCTGCTGTCTTTTCGGAAAAGAAATGGAAGACGAAGAAAGTCTTAGAAAAATAATTAAAAATAAGGAATACGGAATACCTGAAATACGATGGATAGGAATACCCACAACATCAGGCACAGGCAGTGAAGTTACCTGCTGGGCAACCATATGGGACCCTTCAAGAGACCAGAAATTATCTATAGAAAACCACGATAATTATGCATATGCGGCATTGGTAGACCCTGAGCTTACATGCGGAATGCCTTTGAAACTGGCCGTATCTTCTGCCCTCGACGCAATGGCCCACGCTGTAGAAAGCTACTGGGCAAGGGGAACAAACTGTGTATCAAGGGCTCTGGCATTAAATGCGGTGCAGACTATAAGAGGAAACATAGAGGGATTATTTGAGGGAAGCGAAAAGGCCTATGACGATATGGCAAAGGGAAGTATGCTGGCCGGCCTTGCATTCAGCAACACAAAAACAACGGCCTGCCACTCCATATCATATCCCCTTACAATGCACTATGGCATACCCCATGGAGCAGCGGTAAGTATGCTTCTTGCTCCTGTACTTAAATTAAATATGTCTAAAATCAGCGATGCTGAAAAACTGCTCGATGCGCTTGGAGTAAAAGACGGAGACGAACTTGAAGGATATATAGTAAATATTCTTAAAAAATCAGGTCTTCCGGCGACACTTAGAGAATGGAATGTAAAATATGACGAACTGGGCCGCCTGGCGGAATTAGGACTTACAAAGGGACGTGCAGACAATAATCCGGTGGATATAACGCCGGCTGACATACAAAAAATTCTTGAAACAATCTATTAATAACACAAAAATGACGAATCGCAAAAGGAGAATGTGACAATGAAACGTAATATCAGATTTATCAGTCTTGCATTAACAATACCTATGGCTTTATCAATGATTACAGGATGTTCTTCATCAAACGGCGGCGAAGTTTCAGAAGAAACAGCATCAATTGCCGGAGAAGACGGAGTCTTCACAATAGCCTATGCTCCCAACGAATCAACAACTGAAAGTGCGGATGCCCGTAAAGGTCTTGCGGATGACCTTAGCGCATACTTAGGCTGTGAGGTTGAGGAAATCCAGGCCAGCGACTACAACGCCATCATAGAAGCCCTTCGTACAGGAAAGGCAGATATGGCATATATGGGTTCTCAGGCGCTTGCTTTAGGCGTTGAGCGTACAGACTTAGAGCCCATAGTTATGAAGGCAGAAGACGGAGACCCTGAAAAAGCCATATATCATTCGGTTCTTATAACAAGAAGTGATAATGACGAGATAAATTCAATTGTGGATATCAAGGGTAAGACCATGGCCTTTGTTGACCCCGACTCAACATCAGGAAACCTTGTTCCTACAGCGGAGATAATCAAAGCTTTCCCTGATGATGAATTAAACTCAGATATTTTACATACAAACGGTGACTTTTTTGAAGCCGTAAGTTTTTCAGGTTCACATCAGGCAGGACTCCAGGCAGTTATAAAGGGAGATGTTGACGTGGTACCCATCTCAGACCAGAT
>CABPCX010000098.1 GCA_902406135.1 uncultured Eubacteriales bacterium | reverse complement strand
GCCTTGCATACTGGACAGAAATCGGGAGCCTCATTACCTTCGTGAACATAACCGCAAACTGAACATACAAATTTTTTCATATCTTTTTCCTCCTTATTTATCTCATAACTTTTGTTTTTTTGTTTTTGATAATTTGTTTTATCTGAGAATGATTATAAATTAGAAAACCGCTTTTGTCAATACTAAAAATAAAAAAATAAAATAAAATTTTTAAAATTTGATATTGGTTAATGGATACACTATAATAGTGATGATTGGAGGTATGATTATGAATTTGAATATCGGAGAAGAAATAAACGGATTTGTCCTTAAAATTAAGGAAGAAATAGATGATATAAAATCTACAGGATATATTTTTAAACATAAGAAGAGCGGAGCATCTCTTATGTATATTGAAAACGAAGATGACAATAAGGTGTTTTTCATTTCCTTTAAAACACCGCCTGAAGATGACTGCGGCACGCCGCATATAATAGAGCACGCTGTATTATGCGGCTCTGATAAGTATCCGGTGAAGGACCCCTTTAATGAACTTGCAAAAGGCTCGCTTAATACTTATCTTAATGCGCTTACTTACAGTGATAAAACAGTATATCCTGTGGCCAGCAGAAATGACAAAGATTTTAGGAACTTAATGGATGTGTATATGGATGCTGTATTTAAGCCTCTTATACTCAAAAATAAAGAAATATTTATGCAGGAGGGCCACCATCTGCATATGGAAGATATAAATGACCCCCTTGAGATAAAGGGTGTAGTTTATAATGAAATGAAGGGAGCTTTTTCAGACCCTGACAGATACCTTGACGGAGCTGTCAATACAGCACTTTTCCCGGATTCTCCCTATAGATTTGAAAGCGGAGGAGACCCCGATAAAATACCCGAGCTTACCTATGAAAACTTTAAAGAGTTCTATAAAAAATATTACCATCCTTCAAACAGCTTCATATATCTCTTTGGAAAGATGGATATAGAGGAAAGGCTGGCTTATCTTGATAGAGAATATCTTTCAGCCTTTGACGTACAGGTGTTTAATAATGAAATAAAGCACCAGGCGCCTCTTAATATGACCATAAGAAAAAATGAAAAATATCCTGTTGTTACAACGACAGGCCAGGACGGAATGTATGCAGCCGGATTTATTACTGGAGATTCCTGCGATGCGGAAAACTCCCTTGCCTGCTCAATACTTTCATATATACTTATGGACACCAATGCCTCTCCTCTCAGAAAGGCTCTGACAGAAGGCGGATTCTGCTCCGATACTGAGGGCTGGTATGATTCATCTATGCTTGATACTGTGTTTACCATAACTGCAAAAAACGCTAAGGAAAATGCGGGAGAAGAATTTGAAAATATAGTTATGGGCGAACTTGAAAAGTGCGTAAAAAATGGACTGGATAAAGAACTGGTACAGTCTGCCATAAACGCTTTTGAGTTTATGCTCAGTGAAGAAAACTTTGGATATAAGCCACGGGGACTTTATTATGGACTTAAATCCATGAACAGCTGGCTCCATGAAGAAAACCCTCTGGACAGCTTCAGATTTAAAAAGCATATAGCTGCCATAAGGGCAAAGGCTGAAGAAGGATTATTTGAAAACATTATAAAGGAAAAAATGATTTCTAATCCTACAAAAGTATTTGTATGCTTTAACCCTGCTGAAGGTATGCAGGCAGAAATAGACGAAAAGGAAAAGAAAAAACTTGAGGAATACAAAGCATCCCTTTCAGAAGAAGAAAAAAATAAAATAGTAGAAGAAACCAAGAATCTGTTAAAACATCAGTCAGCAGAGGATGACTTGTCCGTAATGCCTTATCTGCTCATTGATGATATAGACAAAAAGGCAGATATTATTGAAAGCAGAGACGAGGACGGCGTATTTTATGTGCCTGCCGAGACTAATGATGTAATATACAGTGAGCTCTCATTCAATGTGGACCATATATCGGATAAGGACTATGGATATTTAGGCCTTCTTTGCGATATGGTAGGAAAACAGGATACAGAGAAATTTGGGTTTAACGAACTTTCCACAAAAATAGATATGTATACAGGAGGCATAACCGCATCCTGCGCAGCATACTATGGTGCGGATTCAAAAGTAAGAAAAGTAGTCAATGTAAGTGTAAAAGCTCTATCTCAGAATGCTGAAAAGATGCTTGAAATAACTGACCAGACAGTAAACAAAATGTTATTCGACAGACAGGAAAGCCTTAAGCTCATAATAAAAGACAGAATATCAAAGCTTGAAAACTATCTTACACAAAACGGGCATATGGCTGCTTCAAACAGAGCTCTCAGACATATTAATGAAGCATATAAGTTTAAGGACGCCACAGGAGGAATAGAGTATTTCAAATTCCTGACCGATATAGATAAAAACTTTAATGACGGTGTAGTTAATAAGCTTTTATCCCTTACAAAGGCAGTATTTACACGAGAAAATCTTACCCTTGGAATAAGCTGCGAAGAAAAAGATTTTAAGAATGCGGCTAAAATAAGAGAGATTTTCGGTAAAGATTCCGCACAGTATGAAAAAGAAGAATCGGCTAAAGGCGAAAAGACATCTGAGGGAATAGTAACTCCCGGTAAAGTACAGTATGTCGCAAAGGCCGCTGACTATAAAAAAGCAGGATATGAATACAGCGGAAAACTTCTTGTGCTTAAAAATATAATTGACCTGGAATATTTATGGAATACGGTAAGGGTGCAGGGTGGAGCCTACGGATGCGGATGCAATTTCCTCAGAAGCGGAAGTATGTATATGTACTCCTACAGAGACCCTAATCTTGCTTCAACACTGAATATTTATGATAATTCAGCTGAGTTTGTAAGAAACTTTGAAGCAGATGAAAAAGCTATGACAGGCTATATAATAGGAGCCATAAACAGCATTGACAGACCATTAAGCAAAGAGCAGAGACTTAAAACAGCCCTTATAAGACATATAAACAGAATTACGCCTGAGCTTCTTCAGAAAGAGAGGGACGAGGTTCTTTCAACCTCAGTTTCAGATATAAGAAACTATGAAAATATGCTTGCCGGATTTAAAAACAGCAAAAATATATGTGTCATTGGAAACGGTGATAACCTAAATAAGGAAAAAGCTTTGCTCGAAAGCATAATTACAATGAAATAACTGTTGCATAACTAAGAATTATGATGTATACTGTCACAGGTATTATTCATCATAAGGAGATGTTCCTTGCCTAACCATCTCCAAAATAAAAAACAGGGGGAATTTAATATGAGAAAGATCAATACCGAAACTATCGCTCTGACGGGAGTAACCGCTGCCGTCTACATGGTCGCTACGCTGGCAATATCGCCAATAGCTTACGGAAGTGTCCAGTTCAGGATATCCGAAGTAATGGTTCTGCTGGCTTGGATCAATCCGTCATTCGTTCCAGGACTGGTTCTTGGATGCGCACTGTCAAATATGTTCAGTCCGCTTGGCATAATCGACGTACTGTTTGGAACATTCCATACATTCTGTTCGGTAATGCTTATAAGTAGGACAAAAAATATGTATTTGGCATCACTCTGGCCTACGATATTTTCATTTATCATAGGTTTGGAACTTTATCTTGTTTATGGTTCACCGTTCATAGCTTCTACGCTTTCGGTAATGGCAGGAGAGCTTATATGTATCACGCTCATAGGATGCATCGTTTTCTCCATAGTGAGAAAAAACGGATACATAATGGCAAAACTCCAGAAATATTGATCATAAAAAATCAAGACCCGTATTTAACGGGTCTTTTTTATTGTCATAAAAAATTAACTATATCCATTCAGTTTAAAGCTCACAGTATATATTGATATTTTATCTTCATACAAAATTTAGTAATAATTAAAACTACACACTAATCACAAAATTTTATGATAGGATGTAATAGGAGGTGTTTTTATGCAGCATATTTTAATTGTCGAGGATGATTCAGATATTCAAGAACTTCTGAGAAATTTTTTGCAGGAAGCCGGATATGAAACTACGATTGCTGGTGACGGTATAGAGGCTGTTTCTCTTTTTTCGTCTGTCAATTTTGATTTGGTATTATTAGATATAATGTTGCCTAAAATTGATGGATTTACTGTATGTGAGCTGATTCGCAGGCAGTCACAAATCCCAATTATTATGCTTACTGCCTTAAATGGAGAAGAGGAGCAGATAAAAGGATTGGATTTACAGGTAGATGATTATATTACAAAACCGTTCTCTATGCCGATTTTAATACGCAAAATTGCTGCGGTCCTTAGACGAAGCGCAGTAACACGTGAACAGGAACACCAAACTATGGCATATAAAAATCTTATTTTGGATTTTGACAGTTATTCAGCTGTTATTAACGGCCAGCCTCACGAATTGACACAGCGTGAATTTGAAGTTTTGCGAGAATTGCTTTTAAATCAAGGGCGCGTTCTTACCCGCCAAAACTTATTGGGCCGTATTTGGAAGTATGATTTTTACGGAGACGAGCGTGTTGTTGATACACACATTAAAAACTTAAGAAAGAAACTGGGAATCGACTTCATTCAGACGATTCGAGGGGTGGGATATAAAATTGATAAAGAAAATTAAAAGCAGTTTGTTTGCTAAAATATTCATCATCACATTACTATTGACAAGCCTATGCTGTATGATGACCTATGGAGCTGTATCATTGCTTGTTCCAAAAACTTATAGTATCACCCTTGATGAAACTTTAGATAGAGAAGTAAATTCTCTTATTTCAGAAATTGAGAATGTTGCACCGCTAGGAAGTGGAAAGCTGTTTGATGAATTTATATTGAATAGCAGCGGTGTGATGCTTCAGATGTTTGATTCGGACAACAATGAAATTGAACTGCCTTCACAAAGCAGCACTGTATTCCCCGTCTTAGTTACAAGCGGGTCTGCCACTGAAGACGGTGATTCATCAGCGTATAGGGCAACACACAGTTATATATTCACGTTTGCAGATTCAGACGACATATATACATTGACCGTTTCAGGAAGTACCCAGGAAGTTGAGCTGTTAAAGGATGCCTTAGGAGAAATTTTCATATTTTTGCTTTTAATAGTTCTTCTGATTGCTGTGTCTGCATCCATTGTTTATTCTAACTATGTTACCAAGCCTGTACTGCGTATCAGTGATGTATCTAAGAAAATGTCGGAGCTGGATTTTAGCTGGAAATGCAGCGAGAACAGGACAGATGAACTTGGAACGCTGGCGCACAGCTTAAACGAAATGTCTCAGAAGTTATCTGCTTCTATAGAAGATTTAAAAAAAGCAAATGATAAACTTCAGAAAGATATTGAACGTGAACGGGCTCTGGAAAAGGCACAGCTTGATTTCTTTTCGGCGGTTTCCCACGAGATGAAAACTCCTATTACAATAATCAAAGGGCAGACTGAGGGCATGCTGTTAAATGTAGGAGACTATAAAGACCGCAATAAATACCTTGGGCGCTCGCTGGAAATTATCAATACAATGGAATCAATGGTGCAGGAAATTGTTACTGTTTCCCGTATGAAATCTTCAAAAGCAGAATTTATAAAGGAAACGATAAATTTTTCGGATATACTTAAAAAAGAATACGAGCTGTTTGAAGATTTGATTATAAAAAAAGGAATAGAATGGAATGAAAATATTTCTTCTGATTTGTATATTGTCGGAGATAGGGCGCTTATACAAAAAGCAATCAACAATTTGGTTTCCAATGCGATTATCTATTCGCCAGAGTACAGTGCCATTTATTTGACTGCTTTTTTAGAAGATGGAAAAGTTAAGTTTTTGTTGGAAAATACAGGTGTTCATATCCCTGATTTAGAACTGCCAAAACTGTTTGACGCCTTTTATAGATTGGAGCATTCGCGTAATAAGAAAACCGGAGGCAGCGGATTAGGCTTATACATCGTCAAAAATATTTTGGAACAGCATCAAGTAAAATACTGTATAGAAAATACAAAAAGAGGCGTTTTGTTTACAATTTGTTTCTGAAAGAATGGAAAAGTGATAATCGCTGACCTATACTTTTGCAGCTACACATAAAAAACATATTTGAAACAATGATAATCCAAAAAGTTTTGGTAACATAAAGGCATCAAAAGAAAGGAGTTGTTTCAGATATGAAGAAACATAATATTAAAATTTTAGCATTGACAACAGTACTTTGCGCATCAGCGGCAGTGAACAGTTATGCGTCAAATGCTGAATTATCCAAAGAATCGGACAAATCTGCAATAATCAATTCTGCTGCTTTGGAGCTGACCGATAACACAGGTGATTTTACTTCTTCCAGCTGTGTATCCTTGGCCGAAGCCTATGAAAGCAATGAAGAATTTTCTTCCGATGAGCAGGCTAAGGCTGAAAAAATTCGGAGGGATGAGATCGCAGAACAGTATTCTATTTATGAACCCTATGGTATGACCTACGATAGAGAGAAAGATCGCTTTTCTTATAACGGAAAAATTGTTCGCTATTTTAAAGATAAGGTCAGCGAAGAAAATACAAATTCCTTCTTCTTTGACGACGGAGTTATTGATGTGGAACCAGTCAGGGATAATGGGGGAAAACTTACCGGATTAAAACAATCAGCGGATGAAGATTTTAAAGCTCGTACAAAAAAACAAGAAGAAATGAAAGCGGAATTTGAAGCAGCCGGTATCACTGGAGAGAGTGGATGCTTTGAAGGCGGCGACCAGAATTATCGTGATGATAGCTTAGATGCCTACCTTGATTTTGGAGTTACTTATGACAAAGAATCTGATAACTGGATGTATAACGGAAAGGCTGTTCATTTTCTTTATGATGCCGACTATAATATCTACTGTGATAACGGCATAAACGGAGGCATAAGTCTCAGCGTTATCCGTGACAAAAACGGTAACATCGAAAAGCTTGTGGAAACAGAGACGCAGGAATTGGAGCAGTATATAAAATAATCTGTAATCTGCTGGCCAGATTTAAAAGAAAATATCTTTTGGTAATCATTTATTATGCCTTTAAGAAATGGCGGCTTTAGATAAGGCCGTCATTTTTATTTTGAAGCAAAAGGGGATCGAT
>CABPCX010000097.1 GCA_902406135.1 uncultured Eubacteriales bacterium | reverse complement strand
TTTATGACAGACTTATGGATATGTATAAAACGGGATATGCACCAAAGGAATATAGAATAAAACTGGCTGAAGAAACATCTAAACTTATGAAGAAGTACGGGATAAATGAAAACTATATGGAAGTTTTCAGACAGAGATATACCAAGCAGAAAAAAGACGATTTTGTCCAGCTTTCGCTTTTTGACTAAAAAAGTATAAAGTTGTTGATAAAAAAAGGCAAAGCTGTTACTATATATTAGAATTACTGTCTGACATAAATTTAACTTCGGAGGAACCTGAATTGAATTACATCGAAGCATTGGATTATATAGAAAATCTGAATTTCCTCGGGTCAAAACTTGACCTCAGCAGGATAAGTGAAATATTGAAAAGACTTGGTGACCCGCAGGATAAAATAAAAGTTATACATGTTGCGGGAACAAACGGAAAGGGCTCCGTAAGTTCAATGCTCACACAGATTCTTATGGACGCCGGATATAAAACGGCGCTTTATACTTCGCCGCATCTTGAAAGATACAACGAAAGATATAAAATAAATAATATAGAAATCAGCAATGAGGATTTTGCTGAGTATATCGAAAAGATAAAATTTTATGCCGATGAAATGGAAAAAGAAGAAATCGGCAGGCCGACGGTATTTGAGCAGCTTACGGCTGTGGCTTTTTTATATTTTGCAGATAAAAATGTTGATTATGCCGTCATTGAAGTAGGACTTGGCGGAAGGTTTGACGCTACGAATGTAGTTAAGGAACCTATTCTCAGTATAATAACATCAATTAGTTTTGACCATACTGAATTTCTTGGAAATACAATAGAGAGCATTGCCTTTGAAAAGGGCGGAATAATCAAAGAAGGCTGTCCTGTTGTTCTTTACAGACAGGATAAGCGTGTTTTTGACGTTATAAGCAAATTATGTATTGAAAGAAATGCCGAGCTGTACTATAATTCAGTTTCAGAAATCAAGACAATTAAAAGTGACATCAACGGAAGCATCATTTCGATAAAGAATGATATTTTTGATATAAACAATATATTTTTGCCGCTTATAGGAGAATATCAGCTTAAAAACTGTGAAACAGCGGTTTTAGCGGCTGTAGTTCTCAGAAAATACGGTATAAATATAAGCGATGAAAACATACTTAAAGGTATAGCGGATACAAAATGGAACGGCAGAATGGAAGTATGCTCAAAGGAGCCGTTTGTGGTTATAGACGGAGCGCATAATGCCGACGGTGTGTATATGCTTGCCGAATCTGTAAAGAAATATTTTAAAGACAAAAAAATAGTGCTGCTTATGGGCGTGCTTGGCGATAAGGAATACGACAAAATGGCATCAGAGATAGTGCCCCTTGTCCATACGGCAGTAATAACAGAACCTGACAGTGACAGAGCATTGTCTGCCGAAGGCTTTAAAAAGGTAGTAAGCAGATACTGCGAAAATGTTTACAGTATAGGAGATATAAAAGAGGCTTATGATTTTGCACTTAGTCTTACAGATAAGGACGACGTGCTTTTGTGTGCCGGTTCGCTCTATCTTATAGGGCGTCTGCGTACGATAATTATGGGAGGAATATAATTTGTTCAGTTATAAAGACGAATTAAAGAAATATGAGCCGGCTATGCTTATAGAGGATATGGAAGACTCTATATATTCGGCTGATTTCAGAGATATATTCGAGCTTATGCAGTATATTGTAGACAGCTCAAAAAAGAAAACAGAAAAGGAGTAGATTGCCGTGAAATGTCCAGTATGCGGATACATATTTAAAAGCGGCAATATATGTCCTGACTGCGGTACGGATATCATATTATACAATAAGACCAGAGCCATTTCCGACAGACTTTACAATGCCGGACTTAAGTGTGCAAATGAGAGAGACTTGACAGGAGCCATTGACAATCTGAAAAAGAGTATAATGGTAAACAAGTTTAATACTAAAGCCAGAAACCTGCTCGGACTTGTATACTATGAAAAAGGCCTTGTCGCTGATGCGTTGAGAGAATGGGTTATGAGCTCAAACCTTAATAAAAACGATAAAACAGCCGCTGAATATATGGAAAAACTGCAGAAAAATGCGAGAGAGCTTGAAAAAATGAATGATGCGCTCAGACTGTATAATCTGGCCATACAGTATATGGGACAGCATAGTGAGGACCTTGCGCTCATTCAGTTAAAGAAGGCTATTTCCTATAATCCAAAGCTTGTTGATGCCTATAACTTAGCAGCTTTATGTAATATGGCCGGCGGAAACAATACCGCTGCCGAGCCCTTTGTAAAAAGGGTGCTGTACCTTGATAAGAAAAATCCCACAGCACTCAGATATATGCAGGAGATAACGCCCGTAAGCAAGGTGGCATCCAATAATGCAGCTGATGTGAAAACGGGAGAAGAAGAAACTTCATCCAGAAGAAAAAGACGTCTTGCCTATAAGGAATCGGGCAGGGGAATGATAGGAAAGCAGGAGATAATATCTTTTGCAGGCGGCGTTGTGTGCGCTGCGGCCGTACTTCTTGCGCTTGCATTCCCTACAATGCTTGAAAGTAAGAATAAGACAATAAACGACCTTAAAACGACTCTTGAAAATTATGAGTCCTATAACGGAGGAGACGGAAGTGCCAGCTACGATGATATCCTTAAGGAAAATGCCCAGCTTAAGGAAGAAGTAGAAAAATATAAGGAATCCGTTGCACTTCAGACAAAGATAGGCAATGTCAGCAAGGCGTATGCTCTTCTTGCCAACGGCGAGTATAAAGAGGCGGCCCTTCTTGTAAAAGACGTTGATATAAGCGATATGTCTGATGAAGACATCGCAATGTATGATAAAGTAAGAACAGAGACATTTGCCAAGGCGGCAGAGGACCTTTACAGTGAAGGAAAGATGTATTATCTTGCCGGAAATTATGACGATGCCGAAAAGGCTCTTAATGACTGTCTTGACCTTATTACCGATGAGGATTATACGGGAGATGTCATATATTATCTTGGAAAGATAGCTGAAGCAAAGGGCGAGACAGCTACAGCCATATCATACTATCAGAAGGTAGTTGATGACTATCCGAATTCGTCTCAGGCAACAAATGCTCAAAACAGTATAGATACGCTGAGTGCGTCTGTAGCAGGAAATGATACTACACAGCAGAGTGAGACAAGCCAGCAGAGCGAGTAATTTGTGCTTAGGAGGAAATTTTATGGAGAAGCCTTTGCTTTATAGAAAAAGATATATACCCCTTGAAATAAAATCCCTCAATGATGATGAGATACTGCTTGTTACGGACGATGTCATAGTGACAAAGTGGAATACATTCAAACCTAAGAAGGAGTTTTCAAAGGGAGTATCATATACTTTTTTAAATGAAGGATATAAAATAAGCAAATTTATGAAGGATAACGGAGAAACCGTTTATTACTATTGCGATATAATAAACAGCGAATACCAGAAGGAAAAAAATACCTGGATATTTACGGATCTGCTGGTAGATGTTAAAATATACCCAAGCGGTTTTGTAGAAGTAGTCGACGTAGGAGAGGTAGCTGAAGCTTTAGACAGCGGTCTCATTAATGAGGAGACAGTAAAAGAACTTCTTGTCAAACTTGATAAGCTTCTTGAAATCGTTTACAGTGGAAAATGGAAAGATATGACCCGTGAATATTTTGACATGAGGGCGTAATATATGGGTTTGCATGACGGACATAGAGCAAGAATGAGAAGTAAATATATTGAATACGGCGGTCAGAGCTTTAATAACCATGAAATAATAGAAATGCTTCTTTATTATGCCTATCCAAGAAAAGATATGAATGAAACTGCACACCGTGTTCTTAATGAATTTGGCGGGTCTGTTACAAGACTTGTCAATTCTGACCCGAAAACCATATCGGATATGTGCGGCATAAGTATTAATGCGGCAACTTTATTTTCCCTTATCGGTGAAATCAGCAGGAGAATGTCCATTGAAAAATGGGACAGGAATATAGTGCTTGATAAAACCGCTGTTGCGGGAGAGTATGCGGTTTCATACTTAAACGGCATAAATGTTGAAAAGCTTTACGTGGTGTGTCTCAACAATTCAATGTCAGTCATAAAATGTGTTGAAGCCTCAAGCGGAAATATAGATTCCGTCTATATTGATATAAGAAAGATAGTTGAGATAGCCGTAAAGTCTGGTGCGTCAAATATTATTTTGATGCATAATCATCCAAGCGGCAACATAAAACCGTCTTATCAGGATATCAGATTTACCATTGACTGCCGCAAAGCCCTTGAAATATTGAAAATCAAGCTTACGGATCATATCATTGTCGCAGACGGAAAATACTATAGTTTTAAAGATGATAATGTTTTGTCTGAATAAGGAGATGACAATTATGAAGGATAAGAAACTTGTTAGACCTAAAGAAGGAAGAAAAATATCCGGAGTATGCCTTGGTATGGCTGATTATTTTGGAATCGACGTTACTATCGTAAGAATTTTATGGGTGCTTGGTACTCTTTTATACGGTTTATTCCTTATACTGTATATTGCCTGCGCATTCATAATACCTGAAGATGACGGGACAATTGAAGCAGAATACAGAGAAAAACAGTAAAACAGTAAAATAAAAGGGAGCAGATAATTCTGCTCCTTTTTTAATACCATGATTATGGCATATAGTCGTTTTGGTCTTCAAGGTATCCCAGGTCCATATTAGCGTATCCGATATTTTTAGCCTCTGAAACATTTCCGTTTTCATCTATAAGCACTTCATCAAGATACCATTCCGTTACTTCGTAGTATGCTTTTCGGCATTCAAAACGGGGGTATACCATGGAGGTATGTTTTTTTAGTTCTAATTCTGCGTCATCAAGACTGTCAAATATTTTGATGTTTTCACAGCGTGCATCATCTTTTCTGCCTGCTGTGCATCCGGGAAACATATTCTCTTTCAGCATTGGCATTTCCAGAGATACGCTGTAGACTTTATACTGTTTCTTCATATACTATACCTCCTTTTATAAATTCAGTATATCCCAATATTCTCCGTATGAAAAGATACATTTTTTACATAGGAAGGACCGGAGGATTTCTCCTTCCGGTCCAAGTGAAAATATATGAATAAATAAATTAGGGGCAAAATTAAACCATATTTGAATATCCCATAAGATAGGCGTCTACTTCTTTTGCAGCGGCACGTCCTTCGGCTATGGCCCATACAACAAGGGACTGGCCTCTGTGCATATCGCCGGCTGTAAATACTTTTTCAGCATTTGTCTTATATCTGCCTTCTTCGGTTTTTACGTTTGTTCTCAGATTGAGTTCAACGCCAAAGGCTTCGGAAATATATTTTCTGCTTCCTAAAAATCCTGCGGCTATTATTAGAACATCAGCATCAAGGATACTTTCACTGCCGGGAACTTCTGCCATTGATACAGCACCGCTTACAGGGTCCTTTTGCTGTTTTACCTTAACGGTTTTAACAGCTTTAAGGTTTCCTTTTTTATCAGATATGATTTCCTTTATGGTTGTCTCGTAAACTCTGGGGTCGTGGCCGAATACCGCTATGGCTTCTTCCTGACCATAGTCTGTTTTGCATACTCTGGGCCACTGAGGCCAGGGATTTTCTGGTGTTCTTTCATCGGGGAGCTTAGGCATCATTTCAATCTGTGTTACTGACTTGCAGCAGTGTCTTATGGCTGTTCCTGTGCAGTCGTTGCCCGTATCACCGCCGCCGACTATTACAACATTTTTATTTCTCACATCGATATATTTTCCGTCTTTGAAATCCGAATCCAAAAGACTCTTTGTGTTCCTTGTAAGGAAGTCTACCGCAAAATATATGCCTTTGTGTCGTTTCTTCCCGGAGCGTTTATATCTCTCGGATTTTCGGCTCCGCAGCAGAGTATTACAGCATCGTATGAATCAAGAATATCTTTTGCGGGGATTGTATTTCCCACATCGGCATTAGTGATGAACTTTATGCCTTCCTGTTCCATAAGTTTAACTCTGCGTTCAACTATATTTTTTTCGAGCTTCATATTTGGTATTCCGTACATAAGAAGTCCGCCGATACGGTCATTTTTTTCGTATACCGTAACATTGTGTCCTCTTTTATTTAGCATATCAGCTGCGGCAAGGCCTGAAGGTCCTGAACCTATAACGGCAACTTTTTTATCGGACCTTACAGGTGGAACCAAGGGCTTAACATATCCGTTTTCAAAGCCGTTTTCAATAAGTGACAGTTCGTTTTCCTTTACCGTTACAGGTGTATCGTTTAAACCGCAGGTGCAGGCTGCCTCACAGAGGGCGGGGCATACACGGCCTGTAAACTCAGGAAAGTTGTTTGTCTTTAAAAGTCTTGCCAGAGCGTGTTCGAGATTGTTATTGTATATCTCGTCATTCCATTCTGGGATGAGATTATGAAGGGGACAGCCTGTGGCCATACCGTTTAATATCATTCCTGACTGACAGAAGGGAACACCGCAGTTCATACATCTTGCGCCCTGTAAACGTCTTTTTTCTCCTGATATCTGTTTATGAAACTCATTGAAGTTTGTTATTCTTACTTTAGGATCCACTGAGGGATTCAATTCTCTGTTATAATCTAAAAATCCTGTTGATTTTCCCATATCTGCGACCTCCTTATCTGCCTGTATTCATATAGAAAGCTTCGATTTCTGCCTGTTCTCTTGACATGCCTTTCTCTTCCATCTGAGAAATTGACTGAAGCATATGATTGTAGTCAACGGGCATTATCTTTTTGAACTTATCCGCATATTCATCAAAATTTTCAAGAATACGTCTGCCAAGGGGAGAGCCTGTCGCTTCAATATGTTCGCTTATAAGGCGTTTTATTTCGGCGATATCGTGTTTTTCGCTTACTGTTTCGATATTTACAAGCTCCTTGTTTACACGAAGATAGAGGTCATGATTTTCGTCAAGTACATAGGCAATACCTCCTGACATACCTGCAGCAAAGTTTTTGCCTGTCTTTCCGAGTATGAGGGCTGTTCCGCCTGTCATATATTCGCATCCATGGTCTCCGACACCTTCGACAACTGCTGTGGCACCTGAATTTCTTACACAGAATCTT